>CAZHPJ010000099.1:0-8563 GCA_964534585.1 uncultured Sandaracinaceae bacterium
GGCAGTTGCTTACCGAAGAGCGCGACGGAGCGATGTCTCACCTGGTGTCGTCTGCAATCGCGAGCGGAACCCGGGTTCGATTCGCGCCTGACCTGTGCGGCAGGAGGCCCCGCTTCGGCAAGGCGCACCTCGAGGTCTTATGGCCCTGCCCCCGGTACGACCCGGAACTTGGGCTCAACGACAACTCGATCACCCTGAGGCTCGAATTCGGTCAACGCTCCTTCTTGCTCACCGGAGATCTCGAACGCGACTCGGAGCGGCTACTGGTAGAGGCCGGGCGCATACAGCCTGCTGACGTGCTCAAGGTCGCTCATCACGGTTCGAGAACCTCGACCTCGCCGCTCTTCCTCGCCGCGGTCCGCCCGTCCCTCGCTGTGATTAGCAGCGGCGCCGGCAACCGCTACGGCCATCCGGCTCCTCTGGTGGTCACACGATTGCGCGACGCAGGCGCGAAGGTTCTCCGAACCGACGTTCAAGGCGGGGTGATCATCTCCACCGACGGCGAGCAGCTCCGAATCCGCCGCTAAGCCCCGATGGGCTTCTCGAAAAGTCGATAGCGCTTGTAGATCTTGGCGCCAATGCTGCGAATCGCTGCGTTGATCAGCCGATTTTCTTCGAGCGTCCAACCGAGCTCAGCCCAGTCGTAACCCCGTTTCAACCCGCGTCGCACGAGCTCCGCAATGACCGCCGTGGCCAGCGGAGCATAGCGTTTCTTTCCACGCAGCTCCGTCCGAACACCAAGCAGCATCAAGCGAGCCGACTTCGGTCGCCGAATCTTCAATCGCCAGATCAGCTTTGCGATGGTGACGGGGTTCAGCTTCCCATTGAAGTCGAAGATCACTTCGTTGAGGTTGGGTAGGCACACACAGATCGCGACCGGCTGCCCGTCGATCTCGGCGAAGAATGACAGCTCTTTGTCGAGGATGAGCTGCAAATCGGCCGCCATTTTCTTGGCCTCGGCATCGGTCGCAGGGACGAAACCCCAGTTGTGTTGCCAGGCGTCGTTGAAGACGTCGAGAATGTCGCGAACTTCCTTCTTGAGCTTGCGCGGGCTCACCGAGCGGAACTGCACCTCGGGAAGGCTGCTGATGGTCTCCCACGCCTGTTGGGCGCGCACTGGCGCCGGCACCACGTCGTACTTCCAGCCGTAGCAGTCCTTCGTCTTCTGGAGACCCGCTCCCTCGGCAAGCGCTCCCTGATACGCGCGATGATGCGGCGACATTATCGTCGGAGGCGAATCGAAGCCCTCGACGAGCATCCCGGTTTCCTCATTGATCGAAAGCGAGAACGGGCCGCGCATCACTGTCATCCCGCGACTTGCGAGCCAATCTTCGGCGGCCCCGACCAACGCCGACGCGACCTCTTGGTCGTCTATCGTATCGAAGAAGCCAAAGAACCCGGCTTCGTCCTCATGAATGCGAAGGTGCTCGCGATCGATCTGCGCTGAGATCCGGCCGACCGCCTCCCCGTCCTTCCAAGCCGTGAACAGCGCGACCTCGGCATGCTCGAAGAAGGGGTTCTTCTCCGGCGTCAGCCGGTCGGTGATCTCCATGTGAAGCGGCGGCACCCAGGCAGGGTCGTCGCGATACACGTCGAAAGCCACCTGAATGAAGTCTTTCAGATCCTTGCCAGGCTCGTGCTGCTTGATCTCGATAGTCATACCTTGAGCGGGCCCACCATGTCTTCCGGCCGCACGGCTTCGTCGAACTGCTCGCCGGTCAGCAAGCCGAGCTCGATCACCGCCTCTCGTAGCGTGGTGTTGCTCTTATGGGCGTGCTTCGCGACCTTGGCGGCATTGTCGTAGCCGATGATCGGGTTCAGCGCCGTCACCAACATGAGCGAGCGGTGGAGCTTGTCGTCGATCGTCTCGAGATTTGGCTCGATGCCCGCCGCGGAGTTGTCGTT
Source organism: uncultured Sandaracinaceae bacterium (assembly GCA_964534585.1). Lineage (GTDB taxonomy): Bacteria > Myxococcota_A > Polyangia > Polyangiales > Houyiibacteriaceae > SG8-38. The sequence goes on from CAZHPJ010000099.1 coordinate 1,906, forward strand.
GAAGCTCTGACACGTATCGCCGAGCAACCGAATCGACTGCAGCAGGTTGTAAGCCATCACCGGTTTGTAGACATTGAGCTCGAAATTGCCCTGCGAGCCGGCGATTCCGATGGTCGCGTCGTTCCCCATGACTTGCGTGCAGACCATCGTCATCGCTTCACACTGCGTAGGGTTCACCTTGCCGGGCATGATCGAGCTGCCTGGCTCGTTTTCCGGAATGCGAAGCTCGCCGATGCCCGACCGCGGACCCGACGACAGCCAACGCACGTCGTTCGCGATCTTCATGAGGGCCACGGCGAGCTGCTTGAGCGCGCCACTCGTGCCTACGAACGCGTCGTGTGCGGCGAGGGCAGCGAATTTGTTCGGTGCCGACACGAAGTCCTTACCGCTGAGCTCCGCGATCTTTGCGGCAACCCGGTCCGCGTACTGCGGGTGCGTGTTGAGACCAGTGCCAACAGCCGTCCCCCCGAGCGCAAGCTCGCGAAGCTGAGGCATCGTCGCCTCGACCGCGTCCAGCCCATGATCGATTTGCGAAACCCATCCGCTGATCTCCTGGCCGAGCGTCAGAGGCGTCGCGTCCTGAAGGTGGGTGCGTCCGATCTTCACGATCTTTGCGAAGGCTTTGGCCTTGCCGTCCAGGGTGTCGCGAAGCACCCGAACCTTCGGGAGCATGTCTTCGACGGCAACGACGGCCGCAATGTGCATCGCTGTCGGAAATGTATCGTTGGAGGACTGCGACCGATTGACGTGATCGTTCGGGTGAACCGGCGTCTTGCTGCCCATTTCGCCGCCTGCCAGCTCGATCGCGCGGTTCGAGATGACCTCGTTGACGTTCATGTTCGACTGCGTTCCTGAGCCCGTTTGCCAAACGACCAGCGGAAAGTGCTCGTCGAGCTTGCCCTCGATGACCTCGTCCGCCGCGCGCACGATCAACTCGCACACGTTTTTCTCTAGATTGTCGAGCTCGTAGTTCGTGAGCGCGGCAGCTTTCTTGAGGATTCCAAACGCCCTGACGATCTCAATCGGCATTCGCTCATCGCCGATTCGGAAGTTCATACGCGACCTCATGGTCTGCGCGCCGTAGTACTTGTCCGCAGGCACCTCGATCGGGCCCATCGAATCGGTTTCCACACGCGTCGTCATCTGACCTCCGGGCGCTCCTTTACCGCGTCCTTGACCCAATGTCGATTCCTCGTAGGAGCCTGCGTAGATGCTCCCGGCACGGCCGCAGCTTCCATCTCAGCCATGCCCTACCTGCGGGCGGGGAGTCGACCCACTGCGCGCGGCGCGGGTGTTGTGTCTCGAGGACGGGATTCGGTTCCTTTGCGGAGAGCATTGCATGACTCGCTTCCTCCGCGGCGAGCGTGAGTTCGATGCCCCCGCAAGCCCGCCCGCCGAGCGCCCGCGTATCGAACGACCGTCCATTCCCGAGCTGGTCCGCGGAGCGACGGTGGTCCGAGACACAGGCAACGCGGTCATCGGTGTTGGGGATCTCGCGCACCGCTACGACGCCATCATCGCCACCAGCGTCGCCTTTCTCGCGCTCGCCCTGCTCCTTTTGACGCCGAGCCGCGAGTTGGGGTGGCTCGCGGCGTTTCTCGTCGTTGTCTGCGCAGCGGTCAACGCCCGCATCCCGCTCACTGCGCTCCGGGCAAACCGGTCCCTCCGAGCCGTTGCTCCACTCGGTCTGACTCTCGCCGTCGCCGCCGGTCTGCTGACGGACGACGCCGAAATGCAGCGCTGGTCGCTCGTCGGAGCAGCTGTCGCGGCGATCGCGGTTTCCGTCCGCAGCTGGGTTTACTCCTCCCTGTCCTCGTCCCTGCGGGCGGCGGCGCACGAGCTTCGCGAAACCTTGCCGGCGAACGCTCGCGTCCCCTCTCACGACCCATCGGCCTACGAGGAGGTACCTGCCGCCAGCCTGCGCCAGGGCGATCTCGTAGTCGTCTTGGAAGACGAGCTTACTCCCACCGACGGCGTGATCGAAGAGGGCTCGGGCTCGGCACTGCGATACCCCAAGGCGGCGCACTCGAGACCATACGCACAAGGTGACTTCATTCTTGCTGGCACGCGCATGCTGGAGGGCGCCGTCACCATTCGCGTGCGCCGGACCGCTCAGGAGCGAGGTGTGGTTCGGGCGATCGAGCTCGGCCGGCGCAAGCAGCAAGACCGCGCGGTTGCATCATGGCTGCGTTTCGCGGTCACACGCTGGAGCTGGCTGGCCTTGGCCCCCGTAGCCATCGCGGCGCTGGTGTGGGCTGGACCGGCCGGGGCCGCGACCATTCTGCTCGGCATCCCGGTGCTTGGTTTCCTGGCCTCGCTCGACGTCCCCCTGGATGCGGGCGCCCTCGCCTCCGCGCGGCGGGGCATGTTCTTCGGAAGCTCTCGCGCGCTGCGCGACGCAGGGCGAACGAGCACGACCGCCATTTTGTTGCGGGGTGCGTTGACCGTCGGCGAGCCGCTCGTTCAGCAAGCGCATGCGCTCGGGAGCATGGAGCTCGACCGCGTCCTTGCCCTCGCGGCAGCGGTCGAGAAAGCAGCCGAGGACCACCCGATCGCGCGGGCCATCCGACGGTACGCCGAGGAGCACGGCCATTCCCCAGCCACGGTGCGCAAGGAGCGGGTGCATGCAGGTCTGGGCGTGAGTGCGGTGACCTCCCACGGCGTCCCCGTCGTCGTCGGCCGGAGGCAACTCCTGCTCGACGAAGGCATCAGCGTAGCCACGGCCGATAGCGACGCCGCCCACATCGAGAACGAGGGGCTAACGCCCATTTTCGTGGCCATCGACGGCCGGCTCGAAGCGCTGATCGCCATCCTCGACCCAACGCACGTCGGCGCCCGAGACGCAGTCCAACGTATCGCCGACCTGCCCTGTGAGGTCGTCATCCTTTCCGGTGACGATCGACGGACCGTGGAGCGCATCGCTGCACAGCTCGGCGCCCCCCGCGTCAAGGCTCCGCTCCTACCACAGGAACGTGTGGCCGAGGTGCGAGCGCTCCGCGAGACGGGTGGCGTGACCGCGACGATTGGCCGCGGCGGCGAAGATGACGCGGTGCTGGCTGCGGCGGACGTCCCGATCTCCCTTCGCTTGGGCGGCTCCGCTTTGGAGGACCGCGGTGTCGTGGTCGCGAGTCACGACGTGCGCGACGCTGCCGGCGCCTTGTGGGTCGCCCGGGCGGTCCGGCGGGCCACGTGGCGGAGCATCGGATCGTGCGTCTTGGCCACTGCCTTGGTTGTGCTCGGCGCTGCATTCGGTTGGATGACGCCCGTCATCGCGGCGCTATGTGCCCTCGCAACCGAGGCGTGGACGCTTCGGGCTGGCTCCCGCCTGCTTCGCCGTGTAGATCTCGGTGGTCGCCGTATCATTAAAAAAAGAACGAACGATGAGTAACAAGGCATGGGGCGGCCGGTTCGAACAGGAGCTGGACGCTATCGCAGCGAGATTCAGCGCCAGTGTCGAGGTCGATGGACGCCTGTGGGCACAGGACATCGATGGATCGATCGCACACGTGCGCATGCTCGCGGACCGCAGCATCTTGTCTGCAGACGACGCTCACCAAATCGTCGCTGGCCTGGAGACCATCCGCGCGTCGATCGAACGAGGCAACTTCGACTGGGACGCAAGCAAAGAAGACGTCCATATGAACATAGAGGCTGCGTTGACCAGCGCGATCGGCGAGGCGGGCGGACGGCTCCACACGGGACGAAGCCGCAACGACCAGGTCGCGACCGACATGCGCCTTTGGGCACGACAAGCATGCGACTCGGTGGTCGCCGACATCGACGCGTTGCTCGAGGTCCTGGTCGACAAGGCGGACGCGCACGTCGACTTCCTGATGCCGGGGTACACCCATCTGCAGCGGGCACAACCGGTCCGATTGGCCCATCACCTCTTGGCCTGGACGGAGATGCTCGACCGAGACCGAGGCCGCCTCGTCGACGCGGCCAAGCGCATGAACGAATCTCCGCTCGGCAGCGCCGCCCTCGCCGGCACGACGTTTCCCGTGGACCGAGAGACGACCGCCAAAGCGCTCGGCTTCGACCGCCCCATGCGCAATTCTCTCGACGCGGTCAGCAGTCGCGACTTCCTGCTCGAGTCGGTGAGCGCACTCGCGATTTGCTCCGTACACCTGTCACGGATTGCGGAGGAGCTCGTGCTGTGGTCGAGCCAAGAGTTCGCCTTCATGCAAATGAGCGACGCTTTCACTACCGGTTCGTCGATCATGCCGCAAAAGAAGAACCCGGACATGCCTGAGCTAGTGCGCGGCAAGACCGGCAGAGTGGTCGGCTCCCTCGTGAACCTATTGGTCATGCTCAAGGGCTTGCCGCTCGCCTACAACCGTGATCTTCAAGAGGACAAGGCGCCGGTGTTCGATGCGTTCGACACCGTCCACGACTGCTTGGCGGTGCTCAGCGGCGCCATCGGTTCGGCGACATTCGACAAGGATCGGATGGCCGAGGCGCTGCGGGCGGGTTTCTTGGATGCCACCGAGGTCGCCGACTGGTTGGCCTCACGTGGCGTTCCCTTCCGGGAGGCCCATCACGTCGCGGGCACACTCGTGCACCAGGCCGTTCAGGAAGGCAAGACGCTCTCGGAGCTTCCGCTCGAGACCTACGAGGCGGCGCATGAAGCGTTCGATGACTCAGTCTTCCTCGCCTTGGACATGGAAACCGCAGTCGAACGGCGCGACGTCGTCGGTGGACCGGCACGCGCGCGGGTCGCGGACGCCATCGCCGAGCTTCGGGGTCGACTCGAAGCACGGCGGGACGCATAGAGGACCGCCATGTCCAACGTGCACATCCCGGAATCGCCCTGGTTCTCTTATCGAGACGGTGCACTCGTGTGCGAGGAGGTCCCGCTCGCGTCGATCGCGGCGGAGGTCGACACGCCCGCGTTCGTATACTCGGGGGCTGCGATCGACGATGCGTATTGCTCGATCGACGAGGCCTTGTCTTTCGCCCCTCATTTGATCGCCTACGCGATCAAGGCCAACGGCAACCTATCGTTGCTCGCGCGACTTGCCTCACAAGGATGCGGCGCGGACATCGTGTCGCTCGGCGAGATGCAACGCGCCCTCAAGGCCGGCTTCCCACCCGATCACATCGTGTACAGCGGCGTCGGCAAGCGGCGCGAAGAGATCGCTGCAGCCGCCAAAGCGGGAATCCGCGCGCTGCACGTGGAGAACATTCAAGAGCTCGATGTCGTCGAAAGCGTCGCGGAGGAGCTCGGCCGCCCGTTGGCCATTGGCCTGCGCGTCAACCCGGACGTCGACGCGAATACGCACCCCTACATCGCAACTGGTCTTCGCGAATCGAAGTTTGGGCTCGCGATTCCAGTCGCGGAGTCAATCATGCCGCGCGTCCTCGAAAGCCCACACCTCGTTCTCGAGTCCGTGGCTTGTCACATCGGCTCCCAGCTGTCGTCTCCACGACCGCTCCGCGACTCGGTCGAAATCCTAGGCAGCTTCGCCAAGCGCTGCATCGATCGAGGCGCGACGTTGCGCGCGATCGACGTGGGCGGCGGCTGGCCGATGCATTACGGGCTGGAGGTCGACGCGTACCCGCCCGCCAGTGAGTTTGGCGAAGCCATCCGCGCAGGGCTGGAGGCATCCGGCATGCTGCGCCCCGAGATCCAGATCATCACCGAACCCGGCCGCGCGCTCGTCGGCGATGCAGGCGTGCTGTTGACGCGCGTTCTCTACACCAAAATGCAAGGTGATCGCCGCTTTGTAATTGTCGACGCCGCCATGACAGAGCTCATCCGCCCAGCACTCTACGGCGCATACCACGCGATCATGCCCGTCGCGGAGCCCGACCCGGACGCCGACCTCGTTACGGTCGACGTCGTTGGGCCTGTCTGTGAGTCCGGTGATTTCGTGGCCAAGGACCGGCCGTTGCCCGAAGTAGTACCGGGAGACTTACTTGCCATCCGTGGGGCCGGCGCTTACGGACGCGAGATGCAGAGCATGTACAACGCGCGTCCCCTGCCACCAGAAGTTCTCGTCGACGGATCGCGCTCGCGGCTCGTACGTCAGCGCAGCGGACCCGAAGCGTTGTGGCAAGGCGAGATCCTGGCATGAGCGGAGTGACAATCGTGGGAACCGAGCGCCGCGTGCCTGGCGCTCCGCTCTCCTACGACTGTAGAACGTCGGGGCGTTCGCCGATCTTCGGCCGGACGACACCACGTTCTGTGTAGATCGCATCGACGAAGCGCGCAGGCGTGACGTCGAATGCCGGATGCCGGCAAGGAACACCGTCCGGGACCAACACGGCGTTCCCGATGCTTGCCACCTCGTCTCGCGAGCGTTCTTCGATCGGAATGTCGGCGCCAGACCGCGTTCGAAGGTCCACCGTGCTCCAGGGCGCGGCAACCGTGAACGGAATCTCGTGATGATTGGCTAGGACGGCCAGGGGATACGTCCCAATCTTGTTGGCAACGTCGGAGTTCGCCGCGATGCGATCGCTACCCACCACCACAAACTGGATCTCTCCGCTTTGAAAGAAGTGTCCCGCCATGTTGTCGGTGATCACCTCGACCGGGATCCCGTCCTGATGAAGCTCCCATGCCGTGAGCCGCGCACCTTGCAAGTACGGCCGCGTCTCGTCCGCCAGCACACGCACGTTCTTGCCCTCAGCATGCGCCGCGCGAATGACGCCGAGT
>CAZHPJ010000100.1:0-8528 GCA_964534585.1 uncultured Sandaracinaceae bacterium
GAGACAAGAAGCTCTACGGCGAGTTCCTGCCCAACGCCCAAGGCGAAGATGTCGTGGCGGGAATTCGCACCCCCGTTGCGCTCACGGCAGCGGCGTCGGCCCCCGGCAAGGAGGCATCGAGCCTCGAAGCATCGCTGCCAGAAGCCTTCGAGGCGATCTCCGAGTACTGCGCGTCCCTCGAGAGCCACTTCGGCGACATGCAGGACATCGAGTTCACCATCGAAGAGGGACGCCCGTATCTGCTGCAAACGCGCGCGGCGAAGCGAACGGCGCGCGCGGCGGTCCGCATAGCGGTCGACATGGTGAACGAAGGGGTCCTCTCCAAAGAAGACGCCTTGCTGCGGGTCGACGCTCGCTCGCTCGAGCAACTGCTTCAAGCACGGCTTCCAGAACGAGCTGAGCTCGCCGCCCAAGGGGTTGAGCCGCTTGCTGTCGGCCTACCGGCCAGCCCGGGGGCCGCATCCGGCCGAATCGTTTTCGACGCAGACGATGCAGTGCGCTGGGTCGCTGAAGGCCAGGAGGTAATCCTGGTACGACAGGAAACCAGCGCGGAAGACATTCACGGGATGAAGGCCGCGAAGGGCGTCGTGACGGCAGCGGGCGGCATGACCTCCCACGCAGCGGTCGTGGCTCGCGGACTGGGAAAGTGCTGCGTCGTGGGCTGCGGGCAGCTCCAAATCGACCTGCGGGAGCGGACAGTGCGTCTCGACGGCTCGGAATCCTCCGAGCCTTTGCATGAGGGCGACCTGCTCACCCTCGACGGATCGACCGGCAGGGTCTACGCGGGCGCGCTCGACGTGGTGGCATCCGCAACCGTCCATGAGCTGCAAGAGCTGATGGCATGGGCCGATCAGGTTCGCCGCATGCGCGTCTACGCAGAAGCGGATACGCCGCAAGCGGCACGCGCGGCCTTGAGCTACGGGGCGGAAGGCGTGGGCCTGTGCCGGACCGAGCGGATGTTCTTCGCGCAGGATCGGCTGTTCGCCATGCGATGCGCGTTGCTCGCAGTCGAGAACGAGCAACGCAGGGAATGGCTGTCCGAGCTCGAGCGCGCGCAACGGGACGACTTCGTCGAAATCTTTCGAGCCATGGACGGACGTCCGGTCACGATCCGCTTGCTCGACCGGGCGCTCGAAGAGTTTCTTCCGCGAAACGAGAGTGCGTTGCAAGCGGTCGCCAACGAGCTCGAGCTCGAGTTGGAAGAGGTGACCAAAGCGGCCGAGCGATACAAAGAGTCGAACCCCGCGTTTGGTCATCGCGGTGTGCGCGCAGGTCTCACCGTTCCCGGTCTCTACGACATGCAGCTTCGCGCGATGCTGTTCGCTGCGCGTGACTGCACCGCCCAGGGCGTGCCAGTCGAGCTCGAGATCTTGATTCCGATGGTCTCGTTTGCCTCGGAGGTCGAAGCGTTGTGTGCGGTGCTGCACAGCGTGCATCAGCAGGTCTTCGCCGAACCGGACAGCCTGTTCACCTGGCGCGTTGGAGCCATGATCGAGCATCCACGCGCGTGCCTCATCGCAAACGAGATCGCCAAGTACACGCACTTCTTTTCGTTTGGGGGCAACGACCTGACACAGACCACGCTGGGCATCAGCCGGAACGACGCCAGCCGATTCTTGCCGACCTACCTCAACGAGCTCGGCATCGTCGCGCGGGATCCTTTCACCTACCTCGACGAGCGAGTCTCGGAGCTGATCGGCATCGCCCTCGAACGCGCCAAGGCAGTCCGCCCGGACCTCATCACGGGCCTGTGCGGCGACCAGGGCGGCAGCCCCGCCTCCATCGAAATCTGCGAGCGCCTGGGCCTCGACTTCGTGTCCGCCCCCCTTTCCCAACTCCCCGGCGCCCGCCTAGCCGCCGCCCAAGCCCGCCTTAGGCGATAGTGCGGGGGTGGTGGGGCGGGACAAACCAAACCCGCCGCAGGCGTCCGGAGAGACCCCAACAAGCTCGTGGGCCCCTTCTTTACGCTTGCCGCCCCCGCCTGGGCGTGTTGGAATGTAGTTTCCTGGAAGATTGCGATAGAGCTGTATGTCAGATGGTGCGAGAGGCTTTGACGACCCGGAGGTGAGCGGGCCGCATTCCGGAGTGTCCAAGGCACCCGAGGATCTGCTCGGTCGGACGATCGATCAGCGCTACCGGGTCGACACTTTGCTCGGCGAGGGCGGCATGGGCTTGGTGTATCGAGTCACCCATACACGCCTCAACAAGCCGTTCGCGATCAAGGTGCTTCGACGGGAGAACACGAGAGACCCGGAGGTCGTGGCGAGGTTCCGGCGTGAAGCCGAGAGCGCATCGGGGATCGGCAACCAGCACATCATCGACATCAACGACTTCGGTGTGTTGGAAGACGGCTCGACGTACTTCGTCATGGAGTGCCTCGAGGGCATCGATCTCATCGCCGCTATCGACGTCGCCCAACGCATGCCAGAGGATCGCGCCATTCACATCGCCATGCAGATCTGCCGCGCTCTCGGCGCCGCGCACAGCGCAGGCATCATCCATCGAGATCTCAAGCCAGAGAACGTGTTTCTCATCCGGCGCAACGACACCGAGGACTTCGTGAAGGTCCTCGACTTCGGCATCGCCAAGGTCGCCAATGGCCCCAAACGGCTCACGCGCGTCGGTGAGGTGCTCGGCACGCCTCACTACATGTCACCAGAGCAATGCGAAGGCGACGGCGTCGACCACCGTACCGACATCTACGCACTCGGCGTGCTGCTGTACGAGATGGTGACCGGACACGTTCCGCACGACGCGGACACGATGATGGGCATCCTCACGAAGCAGATGTACGAGGATCCGATTCCGCCGAAGGTTCGCGTGCCGCAGGTCTCGGAGCAGCTCGAGCAGCTGATCATGCGCTGCCTCGAAAAGAAGCCGGAGCAACGCTATCAGACCATGCACGAGCTCGAGGCCGACCTACAGCGTGTCCACGCCGGCCAACGACCGATCGGGCCCGACACGGTCACGCTAAAACCCACCAGGCCGCCTCGTCCCGAGCGCCCACGGGTTTCGCCCATCTATCTAGGAGGGCTCGGGGTAGCCGTCTTATGGCTAGTCGGAACGCTCGCCATGAGCGCAGTGGCCCACCGCAGGGTCGAAACCGGCAACGCCAGCGTCCCCCAGCCGGCTACGGCGCCCACCGCGTCCGCGGACACGGCAACGACGGTCGCCCCTACGACGGAGCCGAGCGCAGGAGCCGACCCCAAAGCAACTCCAGCCAGGCTGCTCCATCGCAAGCGCAGGGCGCGCGCCGAACCATCGTCCCCGCGTGACGCGGTCATCCTCGATCCCTGGAGATAGGACGCTTCGCTGCCAGTTGCCCCCCATGGGGTGAACGGCTAGGGTGCCGCTCCATGGGGTCGCGATTCGGCCCGCAGAGCGCTTCGCGTGGCTTCGCTCTGGGGTTCTTGCTTATCGCCGGGGCAATCTCGACCGGCTGCATCAACAAAGATGGAGAGGCGCTGCCGCCTGGGCTGATGTCGTTCCCCATCGCGATCGAGCTCTCGGTCGACCAAGACGCCGACGGCAACCCGAAGTACGCGTACGTCACGAGCTCGAATTTCGGGCTCCAGTACAACTCCGGCAACGTCCAGTCGTACGATCTCGAGAAGATGGTCGAGGCCATCAATACGGGCTGCATAAGCGCGTGGCGCACCCCGGAATGCCTCGAAAGCGATTATCCAGGCGACGTCAACGATCCCTCGTGCGTGTGCGAGCCGGCCACAGACGCCGTGTGCGTACCCGTCCCGCAGGGAATCCGTCAGCATTGCCTGGACAATGACTTCCAAGGCGACGTCAACGATCCGACATGCGGCTGCGAGCCACTCACGCCCCCCGAGGACGACCCGACGCCGAACGACGACTGCCTACCCGTGCCGTTCGATCGCTGCTCGGTCATTCCAGCCGGTCTCCAGTTCCGTGACCCGGGAGCAGCGGCGCTGAGGCTCGTCCCTGTCACCGGGCTGCTCCGCGGCGAGGTCAAAATCGGGTCTTTCTCGGACGGCATGGCCGTCGCCACCAACGGGCGGCGTCTGTACCTGCCCGTTCGAAGCGATTCCAATCTCACATTCATCGACGTCAACGAGGAAGGCCAACTCGACTGCGGCGGAGGATTCGGGCAGAGGCATACGTGCACCGCCCCGTACCGCTCGGGGAGCGCCGAACAGGTGAACCCAACCATCGCGCTAAGCCTGCCGCGTGACCCGGTCGATGTGTACGTAGGAGACCTCGCCGCGGACTTCGGGCCCTCTAGCAACCCCGACGATCCCGCCTTCCGCGGTGACTACATCTTGATGGCGCACAGGGAGGGCATGGCGAGCATGTTCTTCGACCAGTTCCGACCGGGCGGGCCTGAGCCTCAAAAACGTCCCCGCCTCGCAGCTACTCTCGACGACCTCGCCCCCGAGCAAGTGACGATCACTTACGAGCCCGGCGCGAAACGCGCGTGGATTCCTAGCGCGGAAATTGCGGCGATCGTCCGCCTCGGCATCGCCGTCGACGGGGATCCCACGCAAAGCTCCTTGTTCGATGCGGGAACGCTCTTCGTGACCGGGCTCGACACCGGGATAAGCAACCGGGACATCCGCTTCGACCCGCGGCCAGGCCGGAACCTCGCGTACATCGTCTCGCGTTCGCCCGAAGCCTTGGTAGTCGCCCGCAGCGATGCCGCAGGCGGAGACTTGAGCATGATCGGACAGGTTCCAACGTGCCGCGAGCCTTCTCGTCTGCAAGTCGTTGAACTCCCGGCGCGTGGAGGCACCGTGCTCCTAGCGTTCGTGAGCTGCTTCCTCGCGAGAAGCGTGGCGGTCATCGACACCGACAAGTTGCAGGGGATTACCCTCCTGACGAACATCAGCGGCGCCTTCGAGTTCGTCATCGATAGCTCGCGGCTGCTCATGTACACCGCCGACTTCAGCTCCTCGGTGCTTCGCGTCGCAGACTTGCGACCGCTCGTCGCCTGCCTCGAAGGAGGCAAAGACAGTCCCGAGGAGTGCTCACCACAGCTCCTCGGTCTCGTCGGCTTGCCGCAACCCGTATCGGAGCTGCCGCGATGACTCGCCTCCTCGCCGTCGCCATCTGCGTCCTCGTGCTTGCCTCGTGTAGCAGCGGCGCGAACAATATCGTTCTGTCGTCCTTGAATCGCTCGGCTAAAATGCAACTCTTGTGCGCCGACCTCGAGTTGATCACGGGCAACCTTTTCGACCTCAGGAAAGTTCTGCCGAGCGCGCTGTGCTCGAGCGAGACGACCTTCGCGCCCGAAGTGAGAGCCCAGTTGTTGGGCGCTGTGACCCAAACTCAAACTGGGGAGGTTGCCGTCGTCAGCTTCACCAACTCGTTGATCTTCGACACCAACCGCACGATTCCAGGCGTGACCCCGCTTCTCGTCGGGGAGCAGCCGACGGGCATACAGATCTCGCCCTTCGAGTCGACCTACACCTATGTCAGCAGTTTCAGCCCGAAGAGCGTGCAGGCCATTCCGACGGAGGCGGTCATCACGGGTGACTCCGATTTGCTAACGCAGCAGGTCCGCTTTGACGCAGGACCCACGGACCTGGCATTGCACGAGTCCGCCTTGGCCGTTCCCGAAACCGACAGCAATGGCCGGGTTACCGGCGCCACGAGCGTCGTGTTCTACCGCTATTTATATGCGGCGATTCCCGATCTCGGTGAGGTGGCCCAGATCCGCATCGACATCGATAACGCAACCGGCGAACAAACTATTGGGGAGGTCACGTCTCTCCCCCTCGACCCCTATGACTGCAACGGGGTCGCGCTAATTCCGGCGCCGCCGTCGACCGAAAGCGGCGACTACCACCGCATCTGCCCAGAAGACTTCGGCACGCGCGAGGGCCGATTCGTCAAGACAGTCAAGAGCACCGACACTTGCGCCGACGGCGCCGTGCCGGGCCCAAGTCCCGTCGCGCTAACGATCGATCTAGGCGTCGAGCACGGGATCGGATCCGGCCTGCAAACCGGGGCCGATGAGGACGACGTATTGCTCGTCGCCGATGCCAATCAGCCAGTCATTCACCGCTTCAGCCTCAGCAGCACTGGTGCGACACCGATGGACCCTATCGTCAGCGGCACGCCGACGCTCGACATAGACGTGACGCCTCTCGTGCCAGCCACCTCTGACCCAAGCGACCGGACCGCAACCGAACGCTACCTCTACGCCGTGAGCGCAACCGACAGCAGCGTCGTGGTGATCGACTACACCGAAGACCCTCCAGGGACGCCCGAGGACCTGAGGAAATTTGGGGCGGTGATCCCTGCGGTTGCCGGCGTCTCCTTGCGGGCCAACGAAGACAACGTCGAATCGCGCAATCGGGTTCGCTCCGCGTTCTCGAATGTTCGTTCGATCGAGGTCATCGCCCCGTTCTACGACTTGGAGATCGAGCGGGGCCCGGACATTGCGACGGTGCCCGAAGAGGACATTTGCAGCTTGAGCGATAGCGAGGCCTTCGCGCTCGCGCAAAACCCCCGCAACCTGCGGGGCGTCTTCTTGGCGGTGAGCCTTTCGAACGGCACGATGTTCTTTCTCGACATCTACGACCTCAACGCGCCTTGCCGTGGCGGTCAAGGCGCCATCGCCTGCACACTGGCAGAAACCGGCCCCGACCGGTTCGCGAGCATCCGGCGGCATCGGCGACGGTTCGGGTTCACCCCGTCCACGTTTATCGCCATCGATGGCACCCCGTCCCTTCAGTTCAACGCGGCGCCAGGGCAGCTGGACGACACGACGGGCAACCCGACGAACTCCGACGGTCCTGGCCTAGAATTCATCGACTGCCCGCGGTCGATGTTCAGCGTGTTCGGAGTAGACCCTGACAACCAAGCCGACGGGCTGATCTGCTCTTCGTCGCAAGTGTGGAGCACCTTCACGCAACGCTGGGACGCGCTCTGGGGAGGGCTGATCCCCAATTCCGAGGGCGGCCTCGGCCTGTTCTCGGACGTGTCTTTTCCGATTCCTGGGTTCCTTGACGGACAACCAGGAAACTGGTTCCTCGGGGGCGATGTGCCATTTTGCCGCGTCGGCGTGCTTGGCCCACAGCAGGGCCCGGACATCGACAGCGACCTGAGCATCGAGCTCCTGAGCACTTACGGTGGAGACCGCCTCCTGATCACTGGCGAGCTGCCACCGGACCGCCAGGACGACCCGGCCTGCGAGCCGTTCAACGACCTGCTGGATGAAGTCGACGACTTCCCGGTTTGGTTCCCGATCGTGCGCGCCTTCGATGATCAGCTCGAGATCGGGCCGTCACCCAACCCCAACACCTACACGCTCAACCTGATCCGGTTCTGCTTCCATCAATTCACGGAGTATCAGATCCACACGCGGGACGCATACACCGTCACCGGCACGTCCTCGGGCTTCATTCACCGGGTGATCCCCGACCCGAGCGCCGGCGGCGAATGCATCCTGGACGACGAGCGTCCAGTCGATGTCGACGATGTGGACACATTCCTCACGGGACGCGCGTTCGAAGCCTCACAGTTCATCAACCCGTCGGTTAGTTTTCGAATCGGCCCGTTCAGTCCCGTCGCCTCCCCGACCGACGCCACCATTGCCCTGCTCAATTTGAACATCCTGAATCAGTTTGGGGTGGAGCTGCTCGACACTAGCAGCGCTCGACGATCGCTACCGGCATCGATGCTGTTTTCGGAGCAACAGGACCAGTTGTTCTTCACAGACTTCGAGACCGGGGTCCGGCGCATCGTCTTTTCTCCGCTTTCCATCGTCCAGACTTTTGAGTAGACCCGGTTCATGGGTGTAAGGGGGACCGCTCGAAAGAAGGACCACACCCCCGTCATGCGCCAGTTCTTGCGCGCGAAGGGCCAGCACCCTGACGCGATCATCTTCTTTCGGCTCGGGGACTTCTACGAAATGTTCTACGAGGACGCAGTCCGGGCAGCCGACATCCTCGACATCGCACTGACGTCCCGCGGCACGGCCCCTGACGGCAGCAAGATCCCCATGGCCGGCGTGCCACATCACGCTGCCCCTGGATACCTGGCCGCTCTGCTCCGTCACGGAGAAAAGGTCGCGATTTGCGAGCAGATGGGCGACCCATCGAGTGTTCGCGGGGTCGTGCCGCGCAAGGTCGTGCGGGTGGTCACTCCAGGCCTTTGCCTCGAGCCTGACGCGCTCGACGCGCGCTCGGAGAACTTCCTAGTCGCAGCCACGCGCGACGGAGGGGTCGCTGCGCTCGAACTTTCGACGGGCACGCTCCGCGCATGTGTGGTCGAGATCGGGCCCCAGTGGGTCGGCGAGCTCGTGCGCCTGGACCCTGCGGAGGTGTTGGTCGAGGCGGGAGCCACGGAACTCGAGGCGCTCTGTAGGCAAAGCCTTCCCAACGCGGCTCTGCGCACCGTTGAGGTCGTGAGCACCCTCGAGGGCTCGAGCGAGCTGCTCACCACCGAACAGTCGGCCGAGCTCTCGAGTCAAGAGCCTGCCGCGCGGGCCGCGTCCCTGGTGCTCGACTACGCCAAGAAGCATCAGGCCGGCTCGCAGATTCACCAGGCCA
>CAZHPJ010000101.1:0-8461 GCA_964534585.1 uncultured Sandaracinaceae bacterium
GCCGGCAGCCGTCGAAACCGTCCATGCAGCCGGCGCCAAGTGCTTCCTCGACCTGAAGCTGCACGATATCCCCGCCACGATGGGCCGGTCCACGGCGCTGGCGGCATCGATGGGCGTCGCATACCTGACGGTGCATGGTGTCGCGGGGCTCGAAGCGCTGCGTCGCGCCAGTGACAACGCAGGGTCGACCCGACTCCTTGCGGTAACGATCCTAACCAGCCTCGATGCGGCAGCGCTCGACGCGATCGGCTTGAGCGGGGGCCCGCGGAACGCGACCGACAGGCTTGCCAAGCTCGCGTGGGATGCGGGCCTGCGAGGGTTCGTGACATCCGCGCACGAGTGCGCCGGCCTTCGCGCCACGCTCGGGGAGGAGGCGTTTCTAGCGACGCCGGGAATACGTCCTGCAGGCTCGGACGTCGGCGATCAAAAACGCGTGATGACGCCAGCAAGTGCCATCGCAGCGGGCGCAGACCTGCTCGTGGTGGGAAGACCAATCCGCGACGCGAGCGATCCCACCGCGGCCGCCGCCGACATCGCGCGCCAAGTACAGCTGGCGCTGCCGCAATGACTCGCGTGCTAGCAGGCCGGCGCCCCGTGCTCGAGGCCATGCGGGGAAACACCAGGATCCGTCGCATCTACACCGAGTCCCAGCACGCCTATTCAGACATTCTCGAAGCTGCGGCAGCCCGAGACATCCCGATGGCCAACCGCGACCGGGCAGGTCTCGACAAGCTGAGCGACGGCGTTCGGCATCAGGGCGTCGTTGCGGTTGCCGATGACTACGAGTTCTGCGAACCCGAGGAGATCATCGCTCACGCCAAGGAGCCGCCCGCGTTGGTTGCCCTAGACGAAGTGACCGATCCACAAAACTTGGGCGCCATCATTCGGAGCGCCGTGACTCTCGGCCTGGATGGCTTGATCATTCCGAAGCACCGCGCGGCGGGAATCACGGCGGCCGTCGTCCGCGCATCTGCCGGAGCCACCGAACATGCGTCGATCGCCCGCGTGACCAATCTTCAGCGGACGCTGCTTTCGCTTTCTGAATCGGGCATGGAAATCGTCGGCCTCGACGCTGGCGCGGATATCGACGTTCGTGACCTCGAGCCAAGCCCCAGGGGGCGTGTACTGGTGGTAGGCTCCGAGGGAAAGGGGCTGCGCCGAATGGTTCGACAACGGTGCGATATCGTGGTTCACATCCGTCAGGAGGGCCCGATGGATTCGTTGAATGCATCGGTCGCCGCAGCCATCGCCATGTACGAAATATCCGCGAAGCAACTAGGAGTTGCGCATGACGGATGACAACCTCGCGCGAGAGCGGGGGGAGGAAACGGTGCGCCGAGTTCTCATCCTGACTGGCGGCGGAGACACCCCCGGCCTCAACGCTGTCCTTCGCGCATTCGTCAAGACGGCGATCACCCTCGGCCTCGAAGTCCACGGGTCGCAGGACGGCTTCGCTGGGTTGATCGAGGAACCGAGCCGCGTCGTAAGGCTCACCCGCGAAAGCGTTCGTGGGATCCTGCCAAAAGGTGGCAGCATACTCGGCTGCTCCAATTGCAGTGACCCATTCGCTTACCAGGTGACGGAGTCCGACGGTACCGAAAGAACCATCGACGTGTCCGAGCAAGTGGCTGCGAAGCTCGACGAGCTCGAGATCGACATCTTGGTTCTCGTCGGAGGCGATGGGACGATGAACATCGGCACGCGCTTCGCCAAAATGGGTGTGCCGGTGGTAGGCATTCCGAAAGTCATCGGCAACGATCTCGTAGCGAAGGATCAGACATTCGGACTCGACAGCGCCGTCACCACGGCTACGCAGGCCATGGACGCGCTCCATTCCACCACGGAAGCCCACGACCAAGTCGCGATCTTGGAAGTGAGCGGACGCGAGGCTGGCTGGATCTCGCTCATGTCGGGCATCGCGGGTGGCGCGGACGTGATTCTCATTCCCGAGATTCCTTACGACGTCGATCGCGTAGTCGAGAAGATCGCGGCACGTTCGTCGACCGACCACAGGTTCAGCATCATCGTCGTTGGCGCGGGCAGCAAGCCCCTCGGCGGAACGGTGTTGCGGATCAACGAAGCGCACCAAGGTGCCTCACAACGCCAGGACGGGCCGGGCTTCCAACTGGCCCGGCTGCTCGAGGGGCGAATCGACCAGGAGATCCGGGTGACGGTCCTCGGGCACTTGCGACGGGGCGGCTCCCCCTCTTCTTTCGACCGCATTCTCGGAACGCGGTTTGGTGTGCACGCCGCTGAGCTTTGCTACCACGACAACACCGGCCAGGTCGTCGTGCTGCGAGGCCAGGAGGTGCTCTCGGTGCCCTTGGAGGCCGTGGTCGCCAACCTCAAGCGCGTGCCGCCAGACGGAGAGCTCGTCACGGTGGCGCGCGCCGTTGGAATCGAGTTAGGGCAGGAGTGATATGCCGCGCACCGCCGCCGCGCTAATCATCGGAAACGAAATCTTGTCCGGCAAGATCGCCGACACGAACACCACGTTCCTCGCGCGCACGCTGTTCGAGCTCGGGATCGAGCTTCGGCGCGTGGTGGTATGCCCCGACGAGGTGGACACCATCAGCACGGACCTCAGCGCGCTGCGAGCCACTCACGACCTCGTCTTCACCAGCGGGGGAGTCGGTCCCACCCATGACGACGTCACGATCGAGGGCGTCGCCGCCTCCTTCGACAGGCCCGTCGTGCGTTCGGCCGCGGTTGAAAAAATGATTCGCCACTACTATGGCGACCGAGCCACCGAAGCGCACTTCCGCATGGCCAACATGCCAGAGGGCGCAGAGATGATCCGCAGCTCCGAAGCGCCATGGCCGACGGTCGTCATCGAGAATGTGTTCGTCCTGCCGGGCGTCCCCGAGATCTTCGAGCTGAAGCTCACCGATCTCCATAAGCGCCTCGACAAAGGCCACGCGTTCCACTCCCAAGCCATCTACACCCTCAGTGGCGAAGGAGAAATCGCAAGCCTGCTGGAACGCATCGCCAATGACTTCCCCGGGGTCATGGTGGGCAGCTATGTCAAGTGGAGCGCAGAGGACTATCGCACGAAGGTGACATTCGATGGCGCCGATCCGGACGCGGTAACCAAAGCAGCAGACGTGCTCGTCGGTGAGCTAGATGCAGAGTCGTTCGTTCGTCGAGACTGAAAGGAATACGTGTGAGCTTTTCGACGATGATGGACCGGCCCTTGTTGATCTCGGATTTGTTCGAGCACGGGCGCCGGTTGCACGCAGACAGCCGAATCCTCACGGTCGGCGACGGTGGCGATCGCATCAGCACCTATACGGAGGTCGGTGACCGTGTCGACAAGCTTGCCAAGGCTCTCACCAAGCTCGGCGTCGAGCGTGAAGATCGGGTTGGCACCTTTTGCTGGAACGACCAGGAGCACCTCGAGGCGTATTTCGCGATCTCCTCGATGGGCGCGGTGATGCATACACTCAACATTCGCCTCTTTCCGGAGCAGTTGGCGTTCATCACAAACCACGCCAACGACAAAGTGATCATCGTCGACGACAGTCTGGCGCCCGTGCTCGGCCAAGTGGCAAAGCACCTGGAGACCGTCGAGCACATCATCCTCATCGGCGATGGCGACGACACTCCGCTGCGCGATGCGCCTCGGGCGACTTTTCACCGATACGACGACCTCATTGCCGCAGAGTCCCCTGGCTTCGATTGGCCCGCGCTCGACGAACGTGCGCCGGCATCGATGGCGTACACGAGCGGCACCACGGGCAATCCGAAGGGAGTCGTCTACAGCCACCGCTCCACCGTGCTTCACTCGTACGGCATCATGTCGGGTGCGGTGGCGGGCCTGAATGAACACGACATGGTCCTCACGATCGTTCCGATGTTCCACGCGAACTGCTGGGGCTTCCCCTACGCGGGTTGGTGGGTCGGAAGCGATTTGCTGATGCCTTCGCACTTCCTTCAGGCCGAGCCGTTGGTCGACATGATCGAGCGCCACCGACCCACCCTGGCTGCGGGTGTCCCGACCATCTGGACCGCGATCCTGAACTACGGCGATGGCAGGGAGATCGATCTCTCGTCGTTTCGCCTTCTGATTTGTGGTGGCGCTGCAGTTCCCGAATCACTGATGCGAGCCTACGAAGAGCGTTACGACGTGACGCTCCTTCAGCTTTGGGGCATGACGGAGACGAGCCCGGTCGGGTCGATCGCCACCGTCCCGAAAGGTATCACCGGCGACGAGAAATGGCGGTACCGGAGCAGGACGGGACGGCCGGTCGCAGGAGTCGAGCTTCGAATCGTCGATACCGACGGAAACGAGCTCCCGTGGGACGGTGAATCGGTCGGCGAGATCGAATGCCGGGGGCCATGGGTGACGGGCAGCTATTACCGAGTGGACGACGCAGAGAAATTCCACGATGGCTGGCTGTGCACCGGCGACGTCGGCTTCATCGACGAACGCGGGTATGTGCAGATCACTGATCGCGCGAAAGATGTCATCAAGTCGGGCGGCGAGTGGATCTCGTCGGTCGAGTTGGAGAACACGCTCGTTGCACACCCCGAGGTGCTGGAGGCGGCCGTCGTGGGCGTGCCCGATGAGAGGTGGGACGAGCGCCCGCTCGCCTGTGTCGTACGCAAGGCAGGAAGCGTCATCGGACCGAAGGAGCTCAAGGCCTACCTCGAAGGCAAGGTCGCGAAATGGTGGTTGCCAGAGCGCTGGGCGTTCGTAGCCGAAATCCCCAAGACGAGCGTCGGCAAGTTCGACAAGAAGGTACTCCGCAGCCAGCATGCCGCCGGTGAAATCGACGTCCTTACCCTCCGCTGAGGGAGGGCTTCAACCTACTGCCACTTCAGCTTCTGCTTCCCCGGGTCCGTGATCACCTTGGCATCTTCGGGATCCACGGGCTCCTCTTCGGCCTCGCTAGCGCCGAATTCCTTCGCGGCTTCGGCCGGATAGAGTCTCACGACCGTCCTCGTGTCGATGCGAACGAGCTGGGGGCCCGTTTGTGTCTGGGTGCTGATGCGCATCTGCGACGTGGACTCCGCTTCGGAGAACGGCGTGAAGTGCTGCAACCGTACGACGGCGGAACCGATGATCGACGCTTGATAGACCTCGAGCCGGCCGCTGCCGATGGCCTGAGGAGAAGCGGTTTGGCGTGCTGTGATCTGCAGCTGAAGCTCTTGCTGGTCCATCTTTTCGATGTGATACGTCACGACCTGATCGATCCAAACGCCTGAGAACTGCACCTTGCGCTCCACCTCCCAGCGCGCCCGCACCCCGAGCGGCTCATCGGGGAATGGCACGGTGAGCAACGCGCTGCGGATGTTGCCGAGCATCGCGCGAAGCGTCGGCGGCACATCCTCCATGCCGCGGAACTCTCCGCGCCGCACCCGCCCCTGCACGTCCATTTCACTCCAACCTTGCACTTGTAGCAGCGGCGCCAACGTCTTTTCCATCTGCTCACGTTGGGCCGGGCTCATCTTCTCAGCCATCTGTGAAATCCGCACCTGGGTGATCTGAACGGGATGACGGATGAACCCTCGAGGCGTTGGCTCCGCGGGGCCCATTTTCACTTCGAGCTGCACGGGAGGGATACCGCTCTGCAAGCCTTCCGCACCGGCTTGCATCACCTGAGCGCGCGCTAGCTCCAGGTAGAGCACTTCGCTTTGGCCTGGTGCGATGTGGTAGCGAAGGGGAACGCGCGGCGTCATGCCCGCATCCAGAACACGAACGGTGGGCAGGACGCGCTGCGGAGGTCCAGGGTCCACCACCTCCACCGTCTGAGGCTGATACGTCGTTCGGCAGGAAGTGGTCGCCACCAACACAGAGGCGAGCATCAGAAAACGAATCATGAATTTTACCTTTCGCTCTTCGAGACCAGTCGCAGGACCGACCGCCGCGCAGCCATCAAAGGCTCCGTCTTCTCCATTGAAACTAGCGCAATGTCGGCCGAGGAGCGGGATTCTAGATCCGCCTCTAGGGCCAACGGAAGACTGAGGTCGGCGAGCGCATGACCCTGCGCGCGCATCTCGTAGTCTCGAACGTGCATCTCCAACTGTGGGTTGAGGTCGGCGACCTGTGGCGCTGCCTTCTGGTGCACGGTGATCGCGACCCGGAATCGATCGCCGGCCCGGTCGGTGAGCTCATATCGTGTCACCTGGGTCACGCGCGCGCTCCAAATCCGTAGAGACCTTCGCACCTCCCACACCGCCCCGATGCCCACCGGCTCTCTCGGAACAGGGATGGTGGCGATCGCCGACCGCACGTTTCCGATCGTGATCGCCACACGAGGGTGGATACGCCCTTGGCCCTGTGCCCACGGAACGTCTGCATCGACGACGATCCCCTGTTCGTTCAGATCGAAGCGCCCGCGCATTCCTCGCAGCGCGCGCACTCCTTGCTCGACTTCGTCCATCTGGCGCCCCGTCACGCCTTCGGGAAGCACCGACTCAGCCTTGGCGATCCGCAAGATGTAACGAGTCCCCTTGGGCAGCGACACGGTCGGACCCGCGCGTAGCCGGAGCTTCAATCCGGGTAGCACGCCAAACGCATTCTCCGAGTCCTCGGTTCGCTCGGCCGTCGCCTCCACATCGCGGATATCGAGCAGACTCTGAACCACGGTATCGGGCGGAATCGCGTACCGTAAACGCTCGAGCGGGGCTTGCCCAGGGTCGACCAGCGTGACGGACAGCTCGGGCGGCGGAGGCGTGGTTTTCTTCTTGCAGCCAACCGTAGTGAGCGCGGCTAGAAGGCAGGCTCCCAGGATGATGTTCTTCATTTGTCGGCTAAGTCCCCTATGCTTCGGTGTCTTCTAGGGAGGAATCGACCCGAGGGCAAGCGGGGAGCGACTAATACCAACCGCCGATGCCGAACGAGAAAGCGCCGTAGGACCGGGCGAGGTCGAGGGCCACTTGGATTTGCCATCGGTAGTCATCGGGCCAGAGCCCGAACACATTCCATTTCAAGATATCGATGTCGAAGCCGAGGGTGCCGTGCAGGCGCGCCTTCGACTGTGCAAAACGGCTGGGCTCCAAATAGCTCCCCGCACGGAGCTTCATGCGCTGCGGCCACACCTCGGTTTCGAACCCGAGCCGTGGGGACACCGTTACTTTTTCGCCGGATCGTTGGACGGTCTGGAAGAGAAGCGACTCGACGCCCACCCCGTTGTCCACCCGTCCGCTGAACCACAGGTCAGCGGTGAGCAGGTAGTAGCGGCGCGGCCACCCCCAGCGGTACCGCTTGCGGAGCATGTCCCAAGCGAGCCTCTTGGTCTCCTTCCGGGACTGCTTGATCTTGGCGTACTTCCTTGCGTATCGCTGCTCGATCGCCTGCACACACAGCTCGAGGTCCGGTCCGCCACGCGCTCGCACGGCTGCGAGCTCTGCCTCCTCTGCCTCTTTGGCTGCCCTCTTCCTCCGCTTGAGCCGCTCTAGATCATCTGCCGCAAGTGTCTCCGCGCTCACCCAAGGCGGATTCGTGGGCCGCGGACCGAACTGATAGGAAAAACCGACGCTTCCGGTGGTCGGAATCTTCGTAGACCGCGGAAGATAGAAGTCGCCGACGACGATGTCGCCGTCGGGCCCCGGCGGGGTGTTCTCCCTGCTTCGAAACCTCGTCGAGATCTCCGGAAAGAGTGCCCCGCCAAGGCTCCACCGCTTGTGATGAGGCCGCAGCATCACCCCGAGCTCCGCGCCCAGGCCCAATGCCTGATTGATGTCACCGTTGCTCACTGCGCCTTCGGAGAGAAACGCGCGCTGTCGCAAGATTCGTAGACCAGCGCCAACGATCAGCTGCCCGTCCCAGAATCCGTAGCCCCCCTGAATGTGGAACGTGGTGAAGCGCAGCCGGAGCGTTTCTTGCCGCATCGTGACCGGGTTTCGAACGCCTTTCAGCTTGATGAACTGGGCGTCGATCGTGAGGCCGATGCCGAGGTTCCACATCTGCCAGTACGCACCCGGGACCAGGAAGTAGGTCGTGTCGTCGGCGACTTTCCCCGTGCCTCCGAAAATCTGTCCACTGTTGTAGAAGTCGCCCGAGCTGAATGGATAGGTGACCCCGAAAGCCAGCCAGTAGTCGTACCAATCCGGCCACTGCGCCCCACGATAGGCAACCGCAGCCGGGTTCTGCAGCCCTCCCTCGACGCCTTGGGCCAGTGATGTGGCCGCACCGGAAAGCCCGACCACGCGAGACGAGCTGATCACCACGCCGCGCGTGAGATCAACGGAGTAATTCGAAGTGGTGATGGGAGTGCCATCCGGCCCGAGCTGCGCTTCGGCTCTGGCAACGAACGTTCCGAACGCGATGAACGCCAAGCACGCGAGCACAGGCTGTCTATGTCGATGCTTCCGCACTGAACCGCCGGCTCGAACCTACACCGGGAGCACGGCAGCCACTACCGCACTCCGCCGATGCCCCCCTGTGTCATGTCCTGAAGGGCTTTTTGATCGGCCTCGTCGAGGTTTTCCTTCTCCCGCTTCTCCCGCTCCACCT
>CAZHPJ010000102.1:0-8431 GCA_964534585.1 uncultured Sandaracinaceae bacterium
GCCGACGCAAGCCTGTGAAGCGCGCGGGACCCGAGATAGGTCGCCTTCTTGAGTCGGTTCCCTCCCGCATAGAAACCGGTTAGAAAGTCGTCTTCGACGAAGGACTCGAAGTGCACATCCCATCCCCGGGCGCGCAAGTAGGGCAGCACCTGCATGAGGCGAAATCGCGTCGCTGCTGAACGCTCCGGATAGGCGGCCAGCGCCAGAATTCTGGGCTGTCGGCTCACCCCTGCCCCTTCGCCTCACGGGCCGCCTCGCCCATATTCCGACTCGGCCACCCGTAGCGGTCTCTGAGGGAGCGATGCTCGGCCAGCACGGCGTCGAGCATCGCCAAGTTCTCGCTAGTATTCGAGCCAAAGTTGTGTGGATGCCACCACAGATGAAAATCACGCCCTCGCCGGGCCGCGTCCCCCATTGCTCGTCTGATCCGATGCATGCGAATCGCCTCGAGCTGACGGCGTGATCGCGAGTATGGCCTGAGGAAGAGACCCGCACGAAGCGGCACCGCGCCACTCGAGTCAGGGCTCGGTCTATCGCCGTAAGACCCGCCAATTGGAACGTAGCTGTCGAGCAGCCGCAAACCCCGGCACGCGAAATTCTCGTCGTCGGCCCGGCGCGGTCGGTAGGGGTAGAAGGTCGGTGCGGTGCGATAGGTTCGAACGCCGAGTCGCGCTAACGCTGAGCCATAGGTAGGGTTGTATTGACCACGTGGAAATACGAGCGCCTCTGTGACCTTGCCAAAAGGCTCACCAATCATCGCCGCCGCGCGAAGGTCGGCTTCGAAAGCTTGCTCGGTCTGCCCCGCCTCTAGGCAGTAGTAGTGTGAGAAGGTGTGCGAAGCGATCTCTTGGCCGGGGACCTCAGCAATGACGTGGAGGAGCGAAGGTGCGTAATGAAACGGGTCGCTACGCTCATCCTCACCGATCTCGTCTAAGAACGAATAGGGATCGAGTTGGCGGTTCGTATACGCCGGGCGAACCTCAGGAAGGTGCTCCAAGAGGTGGCGCTTGTCCCGAGCGAAAAGAAACCCGACGGTCGCCCATGTGGCATGCACCTCATGCTCCTCGAAGATACGGAGCACCTCGGGAATGGCGTCCCTCGCGCGAAGGAAGTGATCCTTTTTCTTGGAAACGCTGACGACGTCCCTGAGTCCCCAATGAAGCTCGAAATCGAGCGAGATGATGAAGCTGCCTTGCGTCATTAGACGGTGTCCGAATCGCAGTAACTGATATACCAGTTTCGTCGATCGGTCAGCACTTCCGTCAGTGACTCGTCCAGGGGCCGAACACCGATGTGTAGTTCGATCGGACGCAGCTTCTCGGGAAGCGGCACAAACCCGACCCTGGAATACGCCTTTGCATTCGGAGCATGGCTGAAGGACCAAGCTAACACTGCATCTGCCCCGTCGGCGCCCATGCGACGGAGACACTCCGCGAGCATTGACGCCCCCGTGTCATGACGGCCCGGGTCGTGGAGTAGCTCGATGACGTAGCCGATCCTCCCACCGTGCTTGTCGACCGTGGTGTACGCGCAAAAGGCAACGAGCTGCGTCCCCTCGAAAACCCCCAAACACTCGTACCGCTCTCCGGGCTTCCCAAGTCGCCAACGCAGATACTCGGAGCTTCGATCCACCGCCACTATTACGTCGGAGGCGAAGCGCTCCCAAAGCGCGTCCAACGCTGGGCCGAGCTCCGTCACCGGGCGAAGCTCTTGAGTCGCTTGCAGCCGCGTCCGGCCAATCGGGAGACGCAGATCGGGTAGCCGGCGCAGCCATCGTGCAAAGGGTAGCTTCGACGCAACGAATGCTGTGCGCAGAGGCCTCACCAGGAAAGGCACGGGATCGAGCGACAGCCAGCCGAGCTTGTTGAAGAAGCCGGGTGCTGAATTCGCGTTGGGAAATCCATACACGAACGCCCCTTCGCGTTCTCGAACCCTCTGATACACGCTCTCCGCCATCTCGGTGAACAGGCCGCGACCACGAAAATCCGCGTCGACCAAGGTATCCACGGACTGCACCGCTAACCTTCGAGCTCCGCGAACCCGAACCAGCGCGGGCTGCACCGCATAGATCGCCGCGATTCGTTCGTCGGAGACGGCGAGGTCCACGAACAGCTCCCCGGTGGGGTTCTCCATGTACTGCCAACGAAGCGCGTCGAGTCGTCGTGGCGTGCCGTTGTGCTCGAAGCATTCTCTGAAGGCGGCGAGGTCGGCCTCTGCCGCTTCCATCGCGCGAAACTCGATCGGTGCGCTAGTCACCAACCGCCCCCTCCAGCCAGCCCGAGTAGTCCCGCCCTAGCAGCCGCGAAAGACGCGCGTTGTCTTCGCGATAGAAGGTGGCCAACTCGCGCGCCTCCCGTGGCGTGAGTGGTGGATTCTCCTTTGGCGCCTCGTTGAGCCGCTGTACGAGTCGCGCGACGCCTGCGCGCTTGAGCGTCGTGCGGACGCGATCGAGCCCACGGGCGGCCAGGAATCGACTCACGCGCACGTTCCATCCATAGAGTGAACGAATGCGAGCCGATTTCGCCGGATTGACCACGCTTCGCAACGCGGGCGGCGCGAAGCTCGGGCTGACACCGATGAACTCGCAAGTGCGTCTAAACACCTGCTCGGGGCTATCACGAACGTCCTCGGTCGTGATCACGAGAAGCTGATCTCTCGGAAAATGCTCGAGCCAAAGCTTCAGCTGCTCGCCGTAGAGCCCTTGCGAGAGAAACCCAGCATGGTCGCGTGCAGGGTCCTCCAGAACCTCCTGCAACGTGTGCCCCCGATAGCTGCTTCGGTTTCGCACGTAGTGGTAATGACTGCGCGACCTTTCGATGGGATTACGAATCATCACAATAAGGCGTGCATCCGGGACGAGCGCCCGCAAACGCTCCGGCGCAAAAGGATCCTGGAGCAGGTTGGGCGAGAAATCGCCAACGATTTGCCCCCGCTCAGCATCGGCAAAAAGGTCTGCGTAGTAGTCGATGCCCTTGCTTTCGTAGTCGGCGCCCCAACGGCAAACCGTGAAGAAATTGATCTCTTTGAAGTCCGAGACGAAGACATCGGGGTGTTCGAGAAGGCAGCGGAACAGCCACGTCGTTGCGCACTTGGGGGCGCCAATGCACACGAAGCTCGGCATCCGCGCCCCACCCCGCACGTCTTGCTTCGTGTAGAGTCTCGACGACCGGCGGAACTCGTACATCAGGCCGCGCCTAGCACGCTTTGCGGGCCTCTGCGAACCTCCTTGGTGGTAGAACGCACGCGCCGAGGGCGGCCCAACACGAGGAGCAACACCGCGAAGAACGGCAAGATGGGGCTCCGGTATCTCGACAGGGTGCCGAGGTTCGTAGACGTGAGTCCGACCGCTATCCCGAAGGCGATGACAAACACCGCGCAGAACACGAGGAACGGGTCCTCGGCGACTTGACGGCGAACGCTGCTCAAGTTCCGTGTGAGGAGAACACGGACGAACAGGAACGACAGCACCGTCGTCTCCACTGCGTTGGCCAACATCAGCAGGTTGCGCACCTCGAAGATCGCCGGCCGAAACAACGATGTCAGCAACGCAATCGGTGCATATGCCAGCTGTCCGGCGAGCGTCGGCGGAATCTCTCCGCTCAACACGTAGTTGCTTCCGCCGCGCATGCCGCGCCCTATCTGCTGAAGTTGATAGCTATGTCTACTAAACGTGTCTGGAGCGTACTCGGGGAAGTACTGACCAAGCAGGACAATCCCGCCAACGCCCAGCATTGCAGCGACGGCGAGATGCACGGGGCGCACACGGACTCGACCTCGCTTGAGACTGCGAGACCAATAGTACCAACTGCCCCCGGCGAGCACGAGTGGAAATAGGATGTACGGTTTGATCAGCAAGATTGGAAGCGAGCCGGCCACCATGAGCGCCCACCCCGATACCGCGCGCCCCTCCGCCACCCACAGGTGGATGCCGAACAGGGTCCATCCGAAGCCAGCCACGGCTACCGCCTCTTTGATCAGCCCCGACGACCAGAAGACGAAGGACGGCAGGACGAGGGTCGCGATCGCCACGGCCCAGCGGAAATCGGAGTCGACGTTTGCACGAAACACTCGGTACATCGCGATCTTCCCGCAGAGCGACAGCATCGCAAAAGCGATGCCGGACGCGTACTCGGACGGCCCGAGGATATAGAAGGACCAGGCGGCGAGCGCCGACATGCTGCCAGTAGCCGTTCCTGCGCCGATGATGTTCAACGGGAGTCGATGTGGCTCGTGAAGGAGAAGCGCCATCACTTCGGGGATGACGTGGAGCGGGTCGCGCTCCATCATGCGCGCGAGAATCTCCCCATATCTGAAGTATAAGAACATGTCGCTTCCGCCGTAGAAGCTGTACGCGATCGGAACCTGCGCGCAGGCGAAGCCGACGTGCATGAGGAACGCAACCGTCACCCATTTGCGCTCTTTTCGAGAGAGCCCCCTCGAGCACGCGGACGCCAGGGCTGCACCCGCGATGCTCGCGAGTAGTACGGGAAAGGCCTCGTTCATCGTTCCGCCTGCAGTCTACTAGCATGCACCCTAGGCCTCGATTCTTCGCCGGTGAACCCGCCACCACGACTGGAACATCAGAATGGCCCAAAGCCGCTGGTCGTGATTTCCACGTCCCTCTCCGTGGGCTCTCCGCGTGTCTGCGACGACCGCAGGGTCGAAAATGCCGTCCTCAACCAGCCGCGCTTCGTCGAGAAGGTCGGCCACCCACTCGTTGAGCGGGCCGCGCAGCCACTGTCCGACCGGCACGCCGAACCCCGTCTTTGGTCGCTCAAAAAGTTTGGAGGGCACGTGGCGGCCAAGCACCTGCCTCAGGACCCACTTCTGGCTGCGGCCTCGAATCTTCAAACTCCGTGGCAGCCGCCAGGCAAACTCCACTACGTCGTGATCGAGGAGCGGCACGCGGGCTTCGAGGGACACGGCCATGGAAGCGCGGTCCACCTTCGTGAGGATGTCATCCGGAAGGTATTGCGTCAGGTCGTAGAACATCATCTGCTCGGCGAACGGGGCATCGAAATCGCCGGGTGGCGGCCGTGAAGCCGAAGCTGTCCCCCGGGCCAACACCTGACTCGGATCCGACCACTGCGATCGCAGCCGCTCATAAAACTCGCGTGGGGAGTCGACCTCTGCGAGGGCGGCGACCTTGTACATCTTGTCCCCCGGGAGCCGGAGGGCGTCACCTAGTCCGACGGCGCGAAACGCGCGGTCCCAATCGTCGGTGGGAACCATCCGCAGAGCGCCTAGCTTCTTTCTCGCGCTCTTGGGCAGACGGTGCGCGACCTCCCACAATCGCGGAGCCCAGGCGTGACGATTGTAGCCCGCAAAAAGCTCGTCCCCGCCGTCACCCGAAAGGGAGACGGTGACGTGTGCACGGGTCAGGCGCGACACGAGAAATGTGGGAACCTGCGAGGAATCCGCAAAGGGTTCGTCCCAGTGGTGCGCGACCTCCGGCACGACTGCCAACATGTCGGCGGGCTCGGCCATCAACGTGTGGTGCTCACAGCCTAGGTGCTCGGCGACGGCGCTTGCATGGCTCGATTCGTCGTACTCCGAGACGGTATTCCCGATGCAAAACGTCTTGATCGGACTTGAGGCGACCTGCTGCATCATGGCCACAACGGTCGACGAATCGACGCCGCCCGATAGGAACGCACCAAAGGGAACGTCCGACCTCATCCTGAGCGCGACCGAACGTTGGATCAGGCGTTCGAGCTCGTCTGTCGCGTCCTGTTTGGATCCCTGGAACGGGCGCTCCAGCCCATCCCAGGCGACTTGCTCCGCCGACCAAAAAACTCGTTCGGTGGCTTCGGTTTGTGAGCCGTCGAACCGGACGATCGTTCCGGGCTTTACCTTGAGAACGTCGTCGACGATGCACTCGCCGTCAGGAACGACGCCGTATCGCAGGAACGACGCAAGAGCCGAACGGTTGAGGCGCGGTTGGAACGGGTCAAACTCGTAGAGCGCTTGAAGCTCGGAAGCGAATGCGATTCCGAAGGCGCCTTGCACGTAGAGGAGCGGCTTGATGCCGAGGCGGTCTCGAATGAGCGACAGTCGCTTCTCCTCGCTGTCCCACAACGCAAAAGCAAACATCCCGTGAAAACGCTCGAGCGCGGCGTCCAACCCCCAGGCCTCGATCGCTTCGAGAGCCACCTCGGTGTCCGAATGGCCCCGCCAGGCAACCGCTGTCCCCTGGCGTTCCAAGTCTGCACGAATCTCCGGCGCGTTGTAGACCTCACCGTTGTAGAGGATGCAGTGGCGACCCGAACGCGACCACATCGGCTGCTGCCCTCGCTCGCTGAGATCTAGGATCGACAGCCGTCGGTGCCCGAAACCCAGGCCCACGTCACGATCGAAGAAGGAGCCCGAGGCGTCCGGACCGCGATGCACCAGCGAAGCCGTCATTCGGTCGAGCCACACTCGGACATTGTCCTCGGAGACCGAACCCGCGCACCACAATCCCGCTATCCCGCACATCTCGAATCGTACCCCCCGCGAATCTGCCGGCGACCGCACGCCGACGTGGAAGATAGCCGCAATTGGCGGAAGTCGCACCCTTGGTCTAACACTGCGGAGTGCCGAAAAGTCTGCGAGGCCTCTTGGTCTATCCCATCTCCATCGACCACCCAGGCAACCGCGGCATTCTGAACAAGATGGAGTACCAACGGGCTGCGTTTTCAAAGCTCTGTGGAAACGTGGACCTCGTCTGCAACAGCGTGCGAGGACCGGTTCTCAACGGCGAGCTAGCGGGCAAGTACCCACTGACGGGGCGCGGCTTGAACTCGCTGAACCACTATGGGTTGTTCTACTCTCATGTCGCCAAGTACGCGAAAACCGGAGAGTACGACTTCCTCTATATCCGCTACCCGCTAGCGCTTCCGAGTTTTCTTGGGTTCCTTCGGAAGGCCAAGAGGGCCAATCCCAGCGTGAGGATCCTCGCTGAGATCGCCACGTTCCCGTACCGCCGAGAGTTTCAGACACCCAAGCGGCGCATCCTACTCCTGCTCGACGATCTTGGCCGCGGTCGGCTGAAGCGATACGTGGACGCGATTGTAACCTTCTACGGACAGTCTGAGATCTTCGGAGTTCCCTGCATCCAGCTCCGCAACGGTGTCGACGTAGAGCGCATGCGCGTTCGTCGCGCAAAGCCGCTCCATGACGAGCTCGCCATGATTGCCGTAGGCAACGTCGCGGAGCGGCACGGGCTCGATCGCGTGCTTCGTGGCATGGCCCGGTACGTGAACCAACCGGGGGCAAAGAGGATCACACTGCATCTGGTGGGCGACGGCCCCGCAATACCAGAGCTGACTGCCCTGACTTCACAGCTGCGAATCGAAGACAACGTTCGATTTCACGGCCTCAAGAGCGGGGCCGAATTGGACGCGGTGTTCGATGAAGCTGACGTCGCGCTCGACTCCCTTGCGATTCATCGATTGCACTTGCCGTGTTCGAGCTCGCTCAAAGCGCGCGAGTACTGCGCTAGAGGCGTCCCGTTCGTACTTGCGAGCAACGATCCCGATTTTCCGGCAGGCCTTCCGTTTGTGCATCGCGTTCCGTCGAACGATTCACCGCTGGACGTTTCCGCCCTCGTGGAGTTCTGCGATGATTTGCAACAGATGAACCCCACGGTCGGCCAAAGCATGCGGCGCTACGCCGAGAAGCATCTCACTTGGGACGTGAAATTCGAACCTTTAGTTCACTACCTACGAGAAGAACTGATCGGAGAGCGCCTTGAAGAACATCGTCGGTAGGATTGCCCGAGCAGGGTTTCGTGCAAGCACGCTCGGGCAAAAAAAGGGGCCGCATATCACCCGCTACTACATGTACACCCATCTCGGGCAGCACTCCGAACCGCGGCCACGAGACAGTCGTGTGCTTTCCATCAGCCATTCAGAAGGCTTGGCAAGGCTGCTGGGTTTTACAGATGAGCAGATCACGGACGCAGCGTATCCGGAACACAGCATGTTCGACCTGCCTTTTAGCGATGGGGAGTTTGATGCCGTCGTGAGTGACCAGGTCTTGGAACATCTAGAGGGCGATCCCAAGGACGCCATCGATGAAACGTTCAGAGTTCTGAAGCCCAACGGCATCGCACTGCACACGACGTGTTTCATCAATCCGATGCACGCCTGTCCGAACGACTACTGGCGGTTCACCCCTCAGGCTCTCAAACTTCTGACCGCCAAACATGCGGAAATCATCGACGCCGGCGGTTGGGGCAATCCCTACGTTTGGCTTTACTCAGCCATCGGCCTTCGGTTCGTACCAGTGCCGCACGCGCGATGGCACCCCGGCCATTGGGTCGCGACGCGAAACGACCCCGAATGGCCTATCTCGACCTGGGTTTTGGCCCGGAACTCTTCTAACTGATAGGACTGAGCCGTCATGCGACTCATCCATGTCGTCGGTGTGAGACCCAATTTCATGAAGA
>CAZHPJ010000103.1:0-8428 GCA_964534585.1 uncultured Sandaracinaceae bacterium
CCTCGAGCAGCTTCAGATGCTCCAAAACATGGGCCCTCTGCAGGACCTTCTCGACAAGGTTCCGTTCTTTGCCGACAGCGTTCCCGACGGCTTCCAGGTCGACGAGCGGGAGATCGGTCAGATCAAGGCCATCGTCAGCTCGATGACCCGCCAGGAGCGCGCCAAGGCCGAGCTCTTCCAAAAGCAGCCGACCCGCCTCGTCCGCGTTGCCAAAGGGTCCGGCACGGCCGAGAAGCAGGTTGCGGAGATCCTTCAACGCTTCGCCTTCATGAAGCAGATGATGGGCAGCATTGGATCGCAGGCTGGCATGCTGTCGAGGATCCCGGGCATGAGGCAGATGGCCTCGGCAAATCGTCTCCGCGATGCGGTGAAGACAGGCGGGCTCGAGCGTAACCCAATGATGTCGAACCTGGCCGACTCGTTGCTCCAAGCTGCGGTTGCCGAGCAAGGAGGCTTTGCGCCGGGGGGCGCTCAGGAGCCTCGCCGTGTCATCAACAAGGGCAAGAAAAAGTCCAAGCGCAAGATGCAGAAGAAATCGCGACGCAAATCGCGACGATGAACGCAATCGTCATGGGCTTCACACGCTGCGCCTTCTTTCTTCTTCTCGCCGGTTTCATTGCAGCATGCACGAGCGATGTCGAACGGTTGACGCCCGGGCGCAAGGACGGCGGTGGCGGCAAAGATGCCGTGCCCAAGGTCGAGGTCGTTCGGACCAAACGACCGCCGAGGATCGACGGGTCGCTCAGTGATCCGGTTTGGGGCTTGGCCAATACCACCGGCGCGTTCGTCGAAACGCGAAATGGAGGGGTCGCGCCCGTTCAAGCGTCTGCCAAGCTTCTTTGGGACGAGCGCTACTTGTACATCGGCGTCGAGGTGAACGACGCGCTGCTGCGTGCGAGTCACACCGAGCACGACGATCATCTTTGGGAACAGGACTGCGTCGAGCTCATGATCGACCCGGATGGTGACGGGAAGGGCTACTTCGAGATTCAGATTTCGCCGCGCGGTGTGGTGTTCGACACTCGGTACGACGCGCGCCGCGTTCCCAGACCGTTCGGCCACACCGCCTGGGACAGCAAGATCCGCGTCGGAGTCTCAGCGCGCGGCCATCTCGACGACGGAGAGGCAGACGCCGGATACACGGTCGAGATGGCGATCCCGTGGCATGCGTTCAGTCTCGATGAAAAGGTTCTCGCTCCGCCCGCGATTGGGGACGAATGGCGCGCCAATTTGTACATTATGGACCTCATCGAGGATCGGCAACAGGCAGCGGCTTGGTCACGTTTGGGGATTGGCGATTTCCATGTGCCGCGACGATTCGGTATCCTGGCGTTCGAGGGGCCTGGGCCGCAGCGCGAGGATGCGCAAACACTTGAATCCGTAGAGGCGCCTCACTAGAGTCCGTCGGGCCGGGACGATTCGCACACGATGCTCCGCACACGCCTCATCGCCGGTCGCACTTCGGGCTTGATTCTGAGCGCGGTGTTCGCATCGATCGTGACGCTCGCCAGTCAGGCCGAAGTGGTCCTCGAGCCGCTCCGTGTGGATCCGGTACGCCCAGCCCCCGTTACGCTCCGCATCCCGAGCACCTACCTGCCCAAGGAGTCGATCCGAGTCCATCGAGGGTTGCCGCAGCCGCTGGTAGTCCCGCGCGGCGCTGTAGTGAGCAAGCCGGAGAACCAGCGCATCGTTCGCGCATTCGAGCGAGAGCGACGTCCACCAGAGCAGGAGACCCTGCTGGGGGTTTGGCTCAGCTACTTCCTCATTGCGTATATCTTCCTCGCCTACTTGCGCTTGTTCACAGGCGGGCGAGGTGGTTTGTTGCGCACAGAGGCTGGCCTCCTGGTGTTGGTGGGAGCCACATGCCTTGGCGCGAAGCTACTATTGTTGTTCACGGTGGTCTCTCCGTTCGTTCTGCCGTTGGCCACCGTGCCTTTGTGGGCGGCCCTTTATTTCGACCGCGCCACCGCGACCGCTTCGGGCCTCGTCATCTCCCTCGTCTGCGCTTCGTTTTTGCACTTCTCGATGCCCGCGGTCGTCGTCTACTTGGCCACCACACTCGGGGTCGTGATCTTCTTCCATGACCGTAAGCACGCCACGCACATGCTCGTCGCCGGCACGGCCGCTGGGCTCTTTGCCGCGCTGCTCTTGATCAGCGTCGCGATGTCGGTTGGAAATGGAATCGACGTCATTGGTGACGTCGCGAGGCTCAACGAGTCGATCTTGCTGTCGACTATCGCCGGCGGCATGATCTCCGGTGTACTTGCTCTGGTGTTGCAGCGGCTCGCGACCGCTACGCTCGGCGTCGTCACGCGTGGCCGCCTGCAGGAACTGACCGATGTCGACCATCCCCTCCTTCGCAAGATGGCGCGAGACGCGCCTGGTTCGTGGCAGCACGCACGTGCCATGGCCAATCTCGCCGAGGGTGCGGCCGCCGCGATCGGGGCGGACGCATTGCTGACCCGAGTCGGCGCCTACTATCACGACCTCGGCAAGACCATTCAGCCGAAGTACTTCGTAGAGAATCTGGTTCCGGGTGAGCCGACTCCACACGGCGACTTGGAGCCGGACGTCAGCGCCGACGCGATCATGGCCCACGTGGTCGAGGGCGCTCGCATCCTCCGAGAGGGAGGCGTCCCGGAACCCGTCGTCGAGTTTGCATACACGCACCATGGGACCAGCGTCATCGAGTACTTCTGGCACAAATGCTTGGAAGCCGGGAACCCAAAGGGGCTTTCCGACGCGGCGTTCCGCTATCCGGGGATGCGCCCTCGCACCAAGGAAACGGCCATTCTAATGCTCATCGACGCCATCGAAGCGGCCGCACGCACGGTCGACGAGCCCACGCGGGAGAAATTCGAAGCCATCGTACAGCGTGTGACGAACGTCAAGCTGCGACAGGGTCAACTCGATGAGTGCGGGCTGACGATAGAAGACATTCGCGTGCTCCAGAGTACGCTGACCGACACCCTGTGCAACGCCTATCACAACCGCATCAAGTACCCATGGCAGGACAAAGCAGACGAAGGCGAAGCGCCGCTACCCGTCCCGGGTGTCGCAACCGAGCGAGACCTGCCGCGAGAGCCAAGCCGTGAGTCGACCTAACCGCGCGTGGCTCGTCTGCGTCTTGTGGTTAATCGGCGGCTGTGATCAGTTAGGCAATCCGCAACAGTTTGCGACTGGCCCGACCACCTGGAACGACAAGCACGGTCGCGTGGTCACCACCACACGATCGTTCCGAAACGAGAAGACCATCCGACGCCTCCTGTCCGAGGGCTTGGCCGACCTGGACCATGCGGACCCTTCGATCGGCCCGTCTCAAACCCTGACCCTCGTTTCTGTGGTCCTCCTCAGGCTCAGACGCCCGAGACGCGGCGAGGTGCAGCTCATCACGATGTTCGAGTTGTCCGGCCAGGCTCCTGTCGTGCGTCGATGGTCCGCGCCTGCCTCCTCTCGTCGCTGGGACGCTGCGTTCGCGCTACCCGAACCCCCCATCAGCGCTGTTACCTCCGTGGCGCCATGAGCCCAGACCGGGTCTCGCGCACGTCGGGAAACTCTGCGAGCGACCTTCCCTCGTCGCGAAACAAGCCGATCGATTCGAGAAATCCGTGAGCGAGCTCCGGGTCGAACTGGCTCCCGCCGCAGCGATTGATCTCGGAGATGGCGATGTCGTGAGCCAGTGCCTTTCGATAGGCACGGTCGCTCGTCATCGCGTCGTAGGTGTCTGCTACGGCGATGATTCGCGCGATGAGCGGGACGCTGTTTCCTTTGAGCCCAAGCGGGTACCCGAGGCCGTCCCAGCGCTCGTGATGTAGATGCACTCCCGGAATGAGCGGGTGCAGAAACTCGATTGGCTGCAGGATGTCGCGACCGTGCTCCGGATGCTGCTTGAAGATCTCGTACTCTTCTTGTGACAGCCTACCGGGCTTGTTCAGGTTCATGACGCAGCCGATCTTGCCGATGTCGTGCATCAGTGCCGACTGGCGAACGATTTCGATTTCCGCGTCGCTCAAGCCGAGCTTGATCGCGAGGATCTGCGAGTACGCTGCGACCCGCGCGGAGTGTCCCGCCGTGTAGCGGTCCATCTTGTCGATCGCGCTTGCAAGCCCGCGGATGGTTTGCTTGAACGTGGCCTGTAGGTCTTCGTAGAGCCGCGCGTTCTCGATGGCGGCCGACGCGCGGTCCGCGGTAGCGTGCAGGAGCTTGCGCTGCCCTTCGTCAAACCGCTTGCCCCGCGTGTAGCTGAGCGCACATAGAAAACCAATGGTCTCGCCGCGGGCGGTCAAGCGGGCGACCGCAAGAGACTGCGGCGAGGGATCCTTCCCGAGCTCTTCGAAGTAGCGCCAGCACCGCTCCCCGTGCTCGAGGAGCGCGGGCGCATGTACGAAGTGTTCGCCCAAGGTCTCAATACTGAGCGTGTCCGGTTCGCGCCTGAAGCGAAAATTTGGATTCACGTCGGTGCTGCGCCGGTAGAAGCTCCCGCCTCCGTCGCTCAGGAGCACCGTGACTACATCGGAGTCCACCTCATCGATCGCCGCTCGGCTCAGCGTGTGAACCACCTGCTCGAGCGAGAGACTCGCGGCGATCGCCTCGCTGACTTTGTAGAGCGAGAGCGCTTCCTTGAGGCGGAAGTTCTCGGCTTCTAGTCGCTGCTTCTCGAGCCCACGCCGAATCGTGTGTACGACCTCCTCGACCTTGAAGGGCTTAAGGACGTAGTCGTATGCGCCTTGCTTCATCGCTTCGATGGCGGTCTCCACCGTTCCGAAGCCCGTCATGATGATCGTCACGACGTGCGGGGTGTGCTTCCGGATGGCACCAAGTAGCTCGAGACCGCCCATGTTCGGCATCTTCAAGTCACTCAACACGAGGTCGAACCGATCGCGCGAGAGCTCGACCAACGCACCGCTCCCATCTTCAGCCGTACGAACGTAGAAGCCCTCCATCGTCAGGAAGTCCGCGAGAATTTCCCGGATCACTTCCTCGTCGTCGACCACGAGGACCTTTGTGACGTCTTCGCCAGGCTGCCCGCTCATGAGCGCATGGCCATGGCTAGTACTCCGCTCCGCGCGGTCGTGTCAAATCCGTGTGTTGGTTGCATTGCGGCTCGCAGGGCACTTTGATACATCCCGCTCGACCTTGCCATCTCCTAACCGGATCACCACGCTCGCGTTTGTCGTTTACGGCCCGCTCACCGTGAGCGCCTTGGCGTGGGCGTGGTTTGGGGGCAGACGTTTCGCCTGGTCGCTCGAAACGCACTGGGTCTCCGAGCCGTATGCGGAGCGCCTCGCGCTGTCTCTCGGGCTAGGTCTCGCGTTGGCGCTAACGGTGGTCGCCATGACCCCACGCCTGGTCGAACGTACTCGATGGGCGCGCGCGCTTCACGTGGAGCTCGAGGGTATCGTCTCCCCGCTATCGTCGGCGCAGATCACCTCGCTCGCGCTTGTCTCCGGGTTTGCCGAAGAGCTCTTCTTCCGAGGCGCGATGCAACCCGTGTTCGGACTGCTGGCGACCTCGGTGATCTTCGGCGCCCTTCACGTCGGACCGAAACCCGTCTTCATGGCTTGGATGACCTGGGCGTTCGTGATGGGCCTCCTGTTCGGCCTGATCTTCGAGCTCACCGGTGTACTTTGGGGCCCGGTTTTCGCGCATGTTTGGATCAACCAGCGCAACATGGCCTTCATCCGGCGACATTGACGCCCGATGGGAGCCTTTCTACCCTGAGTGGATCGTGGAGAACGACATCAAGACGAGGGTCACCCCCTTTTCCGAGCCCCATATCCTTACCGGAGCGGGCCAAGATTGCCTCGTGGTGATCTACGCGCCGAGCTCGAATCAACTGGGCAAGCGCTTCTCGTTGGCAGACGGCACCGTGCGCATTGGTCGCGGAGACGAGAACAACGTCGTCCTCCACAGCGACAGCGTCTCGCGCCGACACGCCTGCGTCGAGATCCGGGCTGGAAGCTATCACATCCTCGACATGCATTCGACGAACGGGACGTACGTAAATGACGAGCTCGTGCACGACCGCCAGCTTCGCCGTGGAGACCAGATCAAAATCGGTGACACGATCATGAAGTTTCTGAGCGGCGCCGACCTGGAGTCGCAGTATCACGAGACGATCTACCGAATGACCATCATAGATGGCCTCACAGGCATCCACAACAAGCGTTACCTCGTTGAGCAACTCGATCGAGAGCTCTCCCGCGCGACGAGGCATGGCCGTCTGCTAGCTTTGGTGATCTGCGACATCGACCACTTCAAGCGCGTCAATGACGAGTTCGGACACCTCGCGGGGGATTACGTCCTCAAGGAGGTCGCGCAGCTCGCGAAAAGCCGGCTCCGTCCGGACGACGTGATCGCGAGGTACGGTGGCGAGGAGCTCGCGGTCATCCTTCCGGAGACCGACTTGGCGGGAGGCGTCCGGATCGCCGATGAGCTCCGAAAGATAATTGCGGCAGAGACGTTCGTCTTCGAGGACGACGACATCGACGTCACGATCTCCTGCGGTGTTGCACAGCTCGACCCGAAGTGGCGGGCCTACGACTTCGTTCGGGCAGCCGACGCGCAGCTCTATGAAGCCAAGCGAGCTGGCCGCAATCGCGTGTGTCCTTGCTAACGGGTGTGCCAACGAGATGTGCTAGGCTCGGCGTTGCATGCGCTCGATCGCAGAGGCACTGGCTTCGATGTTGCCCGCGTTTTCCCC
The DNA here is from genome assembly GCA_964534585.1 of uncultured Sandaracinaceae bacterium. GTDB lineage: Bacteria > Myxococcota_A > Polyangia > Polyangiales > Houyiibacteriaceae > SG8-38. The sequence goes on from CAZHPJ010000103.1 coordinate 6,704, forward strand.
GTTGGGAGAGGAAGATGTGCATCTGACCGAATCGTCGGGGCGCTATGTGTCGCGTGACGTGATGGCCCGCTTCGATGCGCCTCCTCTCGACAACAGCGCGATGGATGGCTACGCGGTTCGCGCGATCGACGTCGCCTCTGCGAGCCAGGGAGCCGTCGTGCGACTCCCGGTCCGGGGTGAATCTCGCGCTGGAGGCCCGCTTCCTGCGCCTTTGGATCCAGGAACTGCTTGCCGCATCTTCACCGGCGCACCGATGCCGATCGGCGCCGATGCGGTCGTCATGCAAGAAGACACCAAGCACGATGGCGACGAGGTGGCGATTCGAGAGCCCTCAGCCGTGGGAAAGCACGTTCGCATGCAGGGCAGCGACGTGCGATCCGGCGCCCTGCTGCTTCGGGCGGGCGACCGACTATGGCATGGAGAGATCGGACTCCTCGCAAGTCAGAACATCGATCGCATACACGTCATTCGGCGGCCCAAGGTCGCGCTCCTCTCGACCGGTGACGAGCTTCGAGAGCTTGGCGACGAGCTCGAGCCCGGCGCCATCATCAACTCGAATCTCTACGTGCTGAGTGAGATGCTACGCGCATTGGGGGCGGTCCCCGTTGCTCTTCCCGCGGTCCCGGACACCTTGGCGGAGACCGAAGCCGCGCTCCGAAAGGCCCTCGAAGCCGATGTCGTCATCACGATGGGCGGCGTGTCGGTGGGCGCGTACGACTTCGTCCATGATGCGTTCAAGAACGTAGGCATCGAATCGGTGTTTTGGAAAGTCCGTATCAAGCCTGGCAAGCCGCTCGCGTTCGCCCAGTACGAGGGCAAGCCTGTCGTCGGTCTTCCGGGCAATCCGATCAGCGCGATGGTCACCTTCGAGGTACTGGTCGCCCCATGTCTACGGAAGATGCTAGGCGACCGGCAGCCCCACCCTCAGCCTGTGGTCGCACGGATGAGGGATTCGTATCGCCGCCGTCCAGGCCGGGTGGAAATTGCGCGTGCGGTTGCCACGCGCGAGGGGGACGAGGTCATCGTCACTCTTCACGATCGCCAGGGCTCGGGCTCCCTCCCGTCGTTCGTGGGGATCAACGCTCTGGTCATTCTGCCGGCCGATCGAGCTGAGCTCGCGGCCGGGGAGCGGGTCGAAGCGATCCTCTGGGGAGCCGGGTTGAAGGGCGACCGCTCCTGTTTCGACGACATGGGCTAGCTGATTCTATCGTGATTTCAGCTTCTTGCGTGTTGGCTTCTTGACTAGTGGATCGCGATCACTATGCTGGCGCTCCCTCAAAGGGGGGGCACAAGCATGAAGAAGACCGAGCTGAAGCGGTTTCGCGCCGTCCTGGAAGAAAAACGAGACGCCGTAATTCGCCGCGCGCGCGAGACGATGGACCAGGATATGACCCTCGACGCATCCGAGCTCCCTGACGAGATGGACTTGGCGTCAAGCGAGTATATGCAGTCGTTCACGTTTCGCCTCCGCGGGCGAGAGCGCGTCTTCCTTCAGAAGATCGAGAAGGCCATCAAGAAGCTCGACGAGGGCGTCTTTGGCGTCTGCGACGACTGCGAAGAGCCGATCAGCATCAAGCGCCTCGAAGCGCGTCCCGAAACCGAGCTGTGCATCCGGTGCAAGGAAGACCAGGAGCGCACGGAACGCGACTTCGCGTAAGTCGCTAACTAGTCTCGCTGAACCCGGCGTTTGACGCCGCGGATGACGCGCCACACGGCGAGCATCAC
>CAZHPJ010000104.1:0-8389 GCA_964534585.1 uncultured Sandaracinaceae bacterium
GTAACGCCTTTTATGGGAGCTCCCCCAAGAACCGAAGGAGCGCGTCCGTGAACCGGGACTCCTCCTCGCGATGAGGCCAATGGCCGGCCTCTGGCATGACGAGAAGCTCCGCACCGCTTTCGAAGAGGTCCCGGGACTTTTTGTAGGGTCCGAGGCGCCCCCCGAAGTCTTTCCCGCCAGCTACCATCAGGCCGCTGCACTTGATCGGCCCCCGTGGACGCCGATCGATCTTCCACGCCATGGCTCGGTAGTAGGCAAGCGCTCCGCTCAGCGCCCCGGGTGTTGAGAAGACCTCCTTCGCGCGCGCAACCGCAGCATCGCGCTCGGGCCCCTGCCAGCCGGGCGCCCACCGTCGATAGAGCGTGTCGATGTACCGAAAGTCGTTGCGGCGCGTGCCAGCTTCGGCCCACGGCACCTGGAAGTAGAGGAAGTGCCTCGCCATGACGAACAGTCCTAGGGCCTGAAGGGCGTTCTTGGGCTTCAAGGTTCGTGGATGCGGAATCCCGATGGGCACGATGGCTCGGGCTCGAGTAGGCGCCAACGCGGCCGCGCCGTACACGAGCATTGCGCCCCAGTCATGACCCACGAGCACAGCCGACTCCAATTCCAACGCGTCGAGAAGCCCGACGGCGTCTTCGGCTGTGTGCAGAGTGTCGTACGGGCGAGCTGGCACGAAGGTGTCGGGATGATAGCCCCGCAGGTACGGAAGAATCGTCCGGTAACCCGCTTGGTTCAACGAGCTCGCGATCCCAGCCCAGGAGTGCGGGGTGTCAGGGAAACCGTGAAAGAGCACGACCGGGCGGCCTTGCCCAGAGTCGTGGAACCGCCACGTCTGCTCGCCGAGCGTGGCGTTCTCAAATTCAGATTCCACGAGCATGCCTCGTCATAACCTCCCGGTGCCTCCGGCTTCAAGGATGAGTTGACCTCAACAGACGCAGAGCGTACGAACGAGCACGCTAGTTGGACGCCGCGATGCCAGAGCCCAACCCAGACAGCGCACGCTCGGCCATCCTCGCCGCACACGACGTGAGCAAGGTGTATCAGATGGGCGATGTCGAGGTACATGCCCTGCGGGGCGTGAACGTCCCTCTCTACGAGGGAGAGCTGATGGTCCTTCTTGGTCCGTCTGGCAGCGGAAAGTCGACCTTGCTCAACATCCTCGGCGCACTCGACGTGCCGAGCTCGGGGCGGGTGCTCTATCGAGGCGAGGACATCGCGAGCGCAGGCGATCGCGAGCTGACCGAGTTTCGGCGTGAGAACGTTGGCTTCGTCTTCCAGTTCTACAATTTGATTCCGAGCCTCACGGCTCGCGAGAATATCGCTCTCGTGACGGAGATTGCGAAGACCCCCTTGAACCCGAGCGAGGCGCTGGAGCTCGTCGGGCTGACCGATCGGATGGATCACTTCCCGGCTCAGCTTTCTGGTGGTGAGCAGCAACGCGTTGCGATTGCACGCGCAGTAGCCAAACAACCCAAGATACTGCTTTGCGATGAGCCCACGGGCGCGCTCGACTTCAAGACGGGGATCCGCGTGCTCGAGGTCATCGACCAGGTGAACCGTTCACTCGGAACGACGACGGCTGTGATCACACACCATGCACCCATTGCAGCGATGGCCGACCGTATCGTTTCGCTTTCCGACGGGATGGTCGCGAGCGATCGCAGCAACGATGCAAAAGTGTCGCCCAACGAGCTGACATGGTGAGGACGAGGGGGTAAAGAGTGATGGCGCATGGATAAGCCATCCGGTTCGAGGAAATGGAGTCGACGGGCTCTCGTCGCTTTGGCGGTGCTTGCCGTCGTGGGCCTCATCGTCGTCGCGTGGATTCCGAACCCCGTCGAAGTCGAGCTCGCGCAGGTCACACGAGGGCCGCTCGTGGTCACCGTCAATGAGGACGGAAGAACCAGAGTCAAAGATCGATATCTCGTCTCCGTGCCGATTACTGGCAACCTAGGCCGGGTCGAGCTGGAGGCGGGTGATGCGGTCGAAGAAGGGCAGATCCTAGCCCGCTTGGTGCCACTTCCTCCTCCGCTTCTGGATTCACGGACGAGAGCGGAAGCGAAGGCGCGCGTCGGCGCGTTGACGGCAGCCCGGCGTCAGGCTCAGGCGGCCGTCCATCGCGCGAGGCTCCGGCGCGACTTCGCAAAGCAGGAATCCGCGCGAGCACTAGCTGTCGTGCAGCAAGGAGGCCTAGCCCGTAGTGATGCAGACCGTGCGCTAGTCACGTATCGAGAGAGTGAAGCGGAGCTGCGCTCCTCCGAATTCGGTGCGCGGGTCGCCGAGCACGAGCTGAAGCTTGCAAAGACCGCACTCATGCAATTGAGCGGGGAGGGCCCGGAAGGCGAACAACTGGACATCATGTCCCCCGTCGCCGGCCAAGTCCTCAAGGTCTTTCAGGAGAGCGAGGGTGTCGTTCAAGGTGGCACCGCCATTCTCGAGGTGGGCGACCCTTCTGCCCTCGAAGTAGTGGTCGATGTGCTGAGCCAGGATGCGACACGCATTCCTGCGGGCGCGTCGACGCTGATCGAGCGATGGGGAGGCAAGAATTCCCTGCGTGGCCATGTGCGTGTCGTGGAGCCGTCTGCGTTTACCAAGCTCTCCGCCCTCGGGGTGGAGGAGCAGCGGGTGAACGTGATCATCGACATGGATGACGATCGCGACCTCTGGTCCAGCTTGGGAGACGGGTACCGAGTCGAAGCGCGCATCTCGATTTGGGAGGGCAAGGACGTGTTGAGGGTGCCTGCGAGCGCAGTGTTTCGCTCCGCGGAAGCTTGGGCCACGTTCGTCGTCCAAGAGGGGACTGCGGTCGTTCGGACGGTGGAGCTCGGAGAAACCAACGGACTCGAAACGGAAGTGTTGTCGGGTCTAGAGGAGGGCGATACGGTGATCGCGTATCCGAGCGATAGCGTGCGCGATGGCGTGTCCGTAAGGGCGAGGTAGGCAATGGAGGCATTGCCTTCATGCTGATTGCCTTGGGCAACATCGGATTCTTCTTTCGATATCAGATGCACGACATCGCGAATAAGGGGGTGCTCCAACGTGCGCTCTGCCGGTTGCCCTCCGAGGTGGGATTTGCCAAGGTGCCGGCCGGATGGAACGAGTGAGATCGATCGATAGCCTCCGTTGCCTAGTCACGGGAAGCGCTGGTTTCGTGGGCAGCAACTTGGTTCGCGCTCTACTGGCACGCGGCTGCGAGGTGCATGGCTTCGACAAGGCGCCTGCGCCGTTCGACGCCCGAAAGCTGCGCTGGTTCCAGGGTGACGTTCGCGACCAGAAGCGCGTTCTCGAGGCGTGTCAGGGGGTCGACACCATCTTTCACACCGCTGCGATGATCGAAACGCTCACCTACGCGCCCAAAGCCTTCTCGGAGCTCGTTCGCAGTGTCAACATCGAAGGGACGCGCAACATGCTGCAAGTTGCGCAGGAATCGGGCATCCGGCGTTTCGTTCACACGAGCTCGATCATTACCGCCTCCGGTGACGCGCATCGCGGCGGCAGCGAAGCCATCGCGTACAGTACGGCGACAGACCTCTACTCCAGCACGAAGGTCGCCTCCGAGCAGCTCGTCCTGGCCGCGAACGGAGAGTGCGGCTTACTCACCAGCGCCATTCGTCCCGGAGGCATCTACGGGCCCGGCGAACGCAACACGATCATAGGACCGATGATCAAGGCGCTGAAGCAAGGCGTGCCCATCGTGCTTTTCGGCGATGGGTCCACGCGCATGGACTACACGTACATCGACAATCTGGTCGACGCGCAGATCCGCGCTGCGGAGCGACTCGTCGAGGGGTCTCCTGTTTGTGGCCAAGCCTATTTCGTCACCGATGGCGACCCCATCAATACCGGCGCGTTCAGTCAGACGCTAGTGAGCGACATGGGGCTCAACGCGCGGTCGATTCGAATTCCAGGTCCTGTGGGGCGCGCGCTTGCGACAGCTGGCGAGCGTGTGTTTCAGGTTTTCGGCAAGCCCAAGCCGCCAGTGAGTATCGTCGATATTCGATTGTGCGTGCGCGACAGCTATTTTTCGATCGACAAGGCAAGGCGCGACCTGGAGTATCAGCCCATCGTCGACACACGTGAGGGGCTGAGGCGGACCGCCCAAGACGCTCGCGAGTACTACGACAGCCTTTAGGAAGCAGAGAACCGCCGCGTCTTCCGTGCTGGATCCGCACCGCGCGCTTGTTGCCTTCCGAGAGCTGATTTGGCAAGGTGGCGCCTCAAGTGGAAGCAACCGAACAATACGACTTCGGGACGAATTGGCGCACCTTCGTCGAACATCATCTCACCGAGGCGAGCAGGGAAGAAGCGCTCCGGTCTCTGCGTGCCTTTCTCAGGCTCGATTCCCTCGAGGGTCTGACTTTCGTCGACGTGGGCTGTGGGAGCGGCCTCTTTTCGTGGGTGGCCCATGAGCTGGGAGCCGAGCGCGTGCTGAGCTTCGATGTGAATCCCAACTCCGTCGCTTGCTGCACGGAGCTGCGTCTCGAAAAGGGGAGTCCCAAGAACTGGGAGGTGAGGGAAGCCTCGATTCTCGACGACGCCGTCATAGGTGAGCTCGGCGAGTTCGATGTCGTCTATTCCTGGGGCGTGCTTCACCACACCGGAGAGATGTGGAAGGCGATCGAGAACACGGCTGGCCTCGTCAAGCCGGGCGGTCTCATGTGGATCGGCATCTACAACCGGGCTGATGGAATCGGGCTCTACTCCGATGGCCGCGTCGGTTCATCGCGGTTCTGGGAAAAAGAGAAGGCCCTCTACAACCGTCTACCGAAGGTTGGGCAGCGCGTGATGGACTATGCGGCTGCTAGCGGCATGTTCACTGCTTACCTCTTGGCGGGTCGAAATCCGGTTCGGGAGATCCGCGAGCACAACAAGAATCGCGGGATGTCTTGGGTGGTAGATATACGTGATTGGCTGGGTGGCTGGCCGTATGAATACGCCTCGGTGGAAGAGATCTTCAAGTTCGTACACGACCGCTTTGGATATGAATTGGAGAATCTAGTCTCCACCAATACCCTCCGTAACAACGAGTTCCTGTTTAGGCGCCCTGCTGAGTGAGCTCATGAGAATCAGCGTCATCGTTCCAGTCTACAACGAGGAGGAAAGCATTCCCGAGCTCTACGCCGAGCTCGAGGCAGTATTCGACCGTGAGCGATGGGACGGCGAGATCGTCATGGTGGATGATGGAAGCACGGATGGCAGCGTCGCGGCCATTTCGCGAATCGCCGAGCGCGATCCACGTGTTCGCCTCGTACGATTTGCTCGAAACTTCGGCCAGACTGCCGCCATCTTGGCGGGCATAGACCACGCCACTGGTGATGTGCTCATCCCGATAGATGCCGATCTTCAAAACGATCCAGCGGATATCCCGGCTCTTCTTGCGAAAATCGAAGAAGGCTACGACGTCGTGAGCGGCTGGCGCAAGAATCGACAAGACCGCTTGTGGAGCCGTCGGGTGCCCTCGATGTTTGCCAACAAACTCATCAGCAAATGGACAGGGGTCGCATTGAACGACTACGGCTGCACTTTGAAGGCATACCGCGCGACAGCGCTCAAGGGCGAACAGCTCTACGGAGAAATGCACCGTTTCATTCCCGTCTATGCATCCTGGCGCGGGGCTCGCCTCACCGAGATCGTCGTCAATCATCGCCCGCGCCGCTTCGGCACGAGCAAGTACGGCATTGGGCGGACGTTCAAAGTCTTGCTCGACTTGATGACGGTTAAGTTTCTCAGTGGTTACACCACCAAGCCCGCATACTTGTTTGGCGGGATCGGGATCGCTCTCTTCGCTATCGGTGTCGTCTTGGCCCTTGCCACGGTTGTAGAGTGGCTGGTCTGGAATACCTGGCCGCACAAGATGACCGTGATGATGCTCGCGACGTTCTTCGTCACCAACGCGGTGCTGCTCCTCTGTATCGGCCTGCTCGCTGAGCTGGTGGTTCGCATCTACCACGGCCAGGGGCACCGCAAGACCTACGTGTTGGCGACAGAGCTGCGGCCGGACGGCGTACCAAGCGTACCTCCTCCCCCGAGGCCATAGCCCGATGTGTGGGATCGCAGGCATCGTCACTGCCCAAGCCGGGGCGTTCGCGCCTTCCATCGCCCCCGATACAATTCGGTCGATGACCGCCGCGATCGCCCACCGTGGGCCGGATGCAGAGGGCTTCTTCGAGGGCCCCGGGATCGCACTTGGTCACCGTCGCCTCGAGGTCATCGACTTGGAAGGCGGCGCACAGCCCATGTCCAACCAGGACGAGAGCGTGTGGGTTACATATAATGGGGAGATCTACAACCACGAGGCCCTGCGCCCGGAGCTCGAGGCGAGGGGCTGTGTGTTTCGATCGCGCTGCGACACCGAGATTCTCGTTCATGGATACATCGAGTGGGGTGCATCCGAGCTACTCGATCGGATCGACGGCATGTTTGCGTTTGCCATCTGGGACGCGAGGGAGCGACGGACGGTGCTTGCCCGTGACCGCATGGGACAGAAGCCGCTGTTCTACGCCGTCTTGCCAGACGGTACGTTGGTCTTCGCCTCCGAGGTGAAGGGCGTGCTGGCGCATCCGGGGGTCGAGCCCATTGTCGATGAAGCCGGGCTCGCCGCGTATCTGACGTTCGAGTATCTCCCCGACGGGCTCTCGATACTGGAGGGAGTTCGGAAGCTCTTGCCGGGGACATGGCTGAGCTTCGAGTCGGGCCAGCAGACTCAACGCCGTTACTGGGACATCCCGTTCATCGACGCCCCGCGTCCAGAACACGCCGTTGAACGCTTCACCGAGTTATTCGATCGAGCCGTCGCTCGGCGACTGATGGCCGACGTGCCACTCGGGGTCTTTCTTTCGGGGGGCCTCGATTCGAGCTCGGTAGCGGCGTCGGTCGTGAGGCAGCGGTCCGCGGGCAGCGTGAAGACATTTTCGATAGGCTTTCGCGAGAAGAGCTACGACGAGTCCTCGATGGCGCGCATGGTCGCCGAACACCTCGGCACCGAGCACCACGAGCGGATTTTCACCGCGGAGGCCATGCGAGACGTGCTTCCCCAGGTTGCCGCGGTGCTTGACGAGCCGTTCGGCGACGCCAGCCTGCTCCCGACCTACTTGTTGAGCGCTTTCGCGAGGGAACAGGTGACGGTCGCCCTTGGAGGGGATGGTGCCGACGAGCTGCTGCTCGGCTATCCTACGTTTTTCGCGGACGCACCCGCTCGCCTCTATTCCCGGTTGCCCCAGGTCGCGCGTCAGGCGTTCCGTGGACTCGGGCGCGGACTGCCGGTTAGCACCAAGAACTTCAGCCTGGATTTCAAGGTCAACTCGTTCTTGCGCGCGGCGGATGCGCCCCTGGCGTGGCGCCACCCCTTGTGGTTGGGCAGCGTCATTCCTGGGTCCGAGGACGACCCGCTTCACCCCGACCTACGCGCTGAGTACCCCGCAGATGTCGTGCTCGACTTCGCGCGCCGCCTCTATGAAACGCCTCAGACCGACGCGCACCTGCAACGCTTGTCGTATCAGTACTGCCGCTCTTATCTCGCGGAGGACATTCTTCACAAGGTCGATCGCGCGAGCATGGCGGTCTCGCTCGAGGCTCGCTCTCCTTTCCTCGACAGGGAGCTCGTCGAGTACATCGCAAGCTTGCCTCCGGGCATGAAGCTCGAGTTGCCCAGCAACGGAAAAGCGATCCTAAAGCGAGCGATGCGAGATCGGATTCCTTCGGCCGTGATCGACCGCCCGAAGAAAGGCTTTGGTATTCCTGTCGCCGCCTGGCTCAAGGGGCCGCTCGATCCTCTGGTCGATGAGTTGTTGGCGGAGAGCCGTCTTGCTGCCGCGGGTTACCTCGATGCCGTCCGGGTTCGTCGATTGGTCGACGAGCACCGCAGCAATGAGCGAAACCATCGGAAGGTGCTATGGACGCTTCTGAGCTTCGAGCTCTGGCGGGAGGCTCGAGGCATCCCCGCGCGCGCCTGACCCGCGACCACGACGATGTACAGTTATGACGAGAAGTTCTTTCTCTACGCCAACCAAGTCTCGGTTCGCTCGGCCGAAGTCATCGTTCCGCTGGTGTACGGCGAGTTGCGTCCCTCGAGCGTCCTCGATCTAGGTTGCGCGTGTGGTGTCTGGCTCGCCCGCTGGCGGCAGACCGGCGCGACCGACGTCGTCGGCATCGATGGAGATTACGTTGCAATTGAGGACCTCATGATCCCTTCGGAGTCGTTCATTGCGCGCGACCTCGGGCAGCCGGTCGATCTGGGGCGCAAGTTCGACCTCGCGCAGAGCTTGGAGGTCGCGGAGCATCTTCCAGCATCCCGGGCACCGGGTTTCGTGTCGGATCTATGCCGTCACGCCGACGTCGTGCTTTTCGGTGCGGCACCGCCAGGACAGGGCGGCGAGCACCACGTAGCGCG
>CAZHPJ010000105.1:0-8321 GCA_964534585.1 uncultured Sandaracinaceae bacterium
ACACCCGGCTAGAGCTCATCGGTCCGGGGCGGTTGCTCCGCGCACTCGGTTCAATGCCGGGCGTCCGTCACGTGACAATCGGCGGACACAAACGGACCGTCGAAATCGACATTGCGGACAACTCGATCGTGGGAGCGTACGCGACGCTGCGCGATGGCACTACGCAAAGCCTCCAAGGCATGTCAGCGCTCCTCGCGCTTTGGGGTCTCAACTCGGGCCGCGTGTCGGTCCGCGAGCAAGACTTACCTTCCGTGGCGAACATCATGATGCCAGTCGACGAGGCGCTCGGCGTCGTGTCACACCAGCTCGGGTTTGCGGACGGGGCCAGCGGCATCGAGGTGACCGCCAAGACGGTTCCTCCAGTGGAACCTGAAGTCGCAGAGCACGCCACCGTGCCGCCTGGCGTGCAACCTTCGATGGATCTGGATGACGCACGGACGATGGCGCCGCCGCGCTTTCAGCATCTCCAAGCTGCCGTTGGCGGACCACCTCCCCAAGCGTTCTCCGAGGAAGAGGTCCCGACGGACAGAGTGCGGCAGATGCTCGGCCGCGTGGAGACGCAGCAACGAACCGTTCCAGCGAACCGCGGGGCGCAAGAGGCCCGGGCCGACAACACGCACGCCGATCATGCGGCAACACGGGAGACGAAGAGCACGCAACTCGGTCTTGCGCCGGTGTTCGAGACACTGCCCCAGAACCCTGCCCCTCCGCCAACCCCTCCCCCGCCCCCTCCGCCTGAGAGCCGAAAGCCATCCCCGACTCCGATGTTTGGCGCGGAAAACGATTTCGAGCCGGAGCTGGCAAGGGTGCTGGAAGGGCCTGCCACTCTGCTTGCGCCGGCCTCCTCATGGCGCGGCACGCCGGCGTGGATTCAGGTGTTGCTACTGATCGCATTGCTGGCCGGAGTCGGCGTGTTCGGCTGGCAGCTTTGGGTGCGAAGCAACCCCGAGTCGGGGGCGAGCTTGGCGGCCGACTCGGAAGCCGAGAGCAAGAAGGGCCCGATCACGGGGTCGGTCAACGGGCTCGAGGCCATCGAGAGCGACGAGGCCGAGCGCGTGAAGGCCGAGGGGGCGGCTGATCCGGAACGCGCGGTCGAGCCAGTAACCGACCCAGTAGCCGAAGAACCAGTGGTCGAAGAGCCAGAGCCCGTCGAAGCCGGCGCGGAGCCCGGGCCGAAGCCCATCGAGGCGAAACCGGCCGCCAAGGAATCGGAGGCCCTTCGAATTCCTACCCACAACTTGCCTCGGGACCCGGCGAAGGCCTCCGATGTGCTCGTACACCGCTCGCTCCCCTTGATCCGGAGCGGCCAGCTCCGCCTCGCCGAAGCTACCCTCGATCGCGCTTGGGAGCTCGACCCGAAGAACCCGCAGGCCATGGCCGGCTACGCGCGTCTTTTCGTCGCTAAGAAAGACGGTGAACGGGCAGTAAAGTGGGCGAAAAGGGCCCTTCGCAAGCGGTCGCGACGCGTCGAGTATCACATCCTGTACGGCGACGCGTTGCAACTCGAGGGCGAGACCGATGCGGCCCGCAAGGCGTGGCGAAAAGCACTGTCGATCGACCCCGCAAGCAGGGCCGCTCGGGCTCGGCTGGCCAATTAGTTGCGCACTGTGGAGCGTCGGGCCTAGCGTCGGGCCATGGTGAGACGATTCTGGTGGGCTGGCGTTTTGATCGGGCTCTGTGGTTGCTTGATGCAAAATCTGAGCCCCGAGACTCGAATGCGCGATTCGGTCATCGAGCTCAACGAGGGAGCGCGTTGGGGCCGTATGGACGTTGCGAGCGGATATGTGGCGCCCCCGTTCCGGCCGCAGTTCAAGCTCTCGCACATGCGCTGGGGCCGGGACATTCAAATCGCGGATACCGAGATCCTCGGTATGAACCCCCACACAGATGATGAGGGCGTCGGCGCGTTCTCTCGCGTGGCAGTCCGTTGGTACGACCAGAACACGATGCTCCTTTCGAACACGGTGATTCGGCAGACGTGGCAGAAACACAAGCAAACCTTTCTGCTGACGAACGAATCCATCGAAAGCGGGCATCCAGGCCTGCTCGTAATCCCAGAGGTTGAGCCATCGGCTCCGCCAGCAGCCAAGCGGCAAGCGTACGATAACTTCGAGGACGATTCTCAGTGGAGCACCGTCTACTGAGTCAGTCGATGCCGACCGCGCTGCGCACTCGCTGAATCGTCGCGTGAGCGATCTGACGCGCTCGCTCGGCACCCGCATGGAGGATCGCGTCGAGCTTCACCTCATCGGCGCGAATCGACAGATACGCTTCTCGCTTGGGGCCGATCTCCGCATCGATGGCTCGGAAGAGCTCTTCCTTGGCATGACCCCAGCCGTAGCCACCGGCTTCGAGCTTCTGCTTCATCTCGGGCGCCTGGTCGGGAGCTACCAATGCGTAGAGCTCGTAGACCGTCGACCCTTCGGCAGGCTTGGGGTCTTCGAGGCTCTCAGAGCTGGTCTTGATGCCCATGATCACTTTGTGGAGCTTCTTCGGCGACTCGAAGAGCGGGATCCCGTTGCCTTTGCTCTTGCTCATCTTCTCGCCGTCAGTGCCGGGGACGAGCGGGGCCTCGCTGATCAGCGCCTCCGGTACGACCAACGTATTCTCGCCGTAGACGTGATTGAGCCGCAGCGCGACGTCGCGGGTGAGCTCCAGATGCTGCTTCTGGTCTTTGCCGATCGGCACCACGTCGGTGTCATAGAGCAGAATGTCGGCCGCCATGAGCGCCGGGTAATTGAAGATGCCCGCGTTGGGTGACTCTCCGCGTGCTAGTGCGTCTTTGTACGCATGACCGCGCTCGAGCTGGCCGGTCGCGAGAAGACAGCTCAGCACCCAGGTGAGCTCGAACACCTCGGGAACGTCCGACTGCCTGTAGAGCAGTGTTCGCTCCGGATCGAGGCCGCAAGCAAGCCAGGTGGCAGCGACATCGCGAATGTACCCACGCAGCGCGTTGGCGTCTCGAACCGACGTGACCGCATGGTAGTCGGCGATGAAATAGAGCGTGCGATACTGGGTGACCAGGGACAGCGCGGGCCGAATCGCACCCAAGTAGTTGCCCAAGTGCGGCAGGTGCGTGGGCTTGATGCCAGTGAGAGAGGTCTTCACGGGGCGGGAGACTGTCCCATGTAGACATGCGCGGCAACCGGGGTAAGGTCGGAAGCTCCGAAAGAGGCAACATGACAACTCGTCCGTTCAAGGTTTTGGGAATCCAGCAGGTGGCCATCGGGGCCGCAGACAAGAGCGCCCTTCGGCGTCTCTGGGTCGACACCTTGGGTCTAACGCCGCACGGGAACTTCAAGAGCGAGAAGGAAAACGTCGACGAGGACATCGTGACGATGGGCGCAGGGCCCTTTACGGTAGAGGTCGATCTCATGCAGCCGATCGATCCTACGAAGAAGCCCCGGGTCGACACGCCACCGCTCAACCACATCGGCCTGTGGGTCGACGACATCGACGCCGCCGTGCAGTGGCTGACCGATCAGGGCATGCGCTTCACACCAGGTGGGGTTCGTCTGGGCGCCGCGGGCCACCGGGTTTGCTTCATCCACCCGAAGGGCAACGAAGCTGCCCCGATCGGCGGAGAAGGCGTGCTAATAGAGCTAGTAGAAGCGCCCTCGGAGGTGCGGGAGGCCTTCGAGAAGATCAGCTTCGCTTCCAAGCAAGCTTGAGGTCCGACACCCGGATGTCCGACTTCGTTGGGCGGACGATCACCTCTTCGATCTCGGGTGCGTCGAGCTCCCCATCGGCTTGAAGGGCCCGAACCTCCTCTTCGACCTCGACCTCGAGCGCCCGGCGCGCTTCCTCGAGGTCTCGCACCTCATCCTGGGCTCGACGCACATCCTCACGCTCCCGAGCGACCCGGCCCGCACTACGCGCGGCGGTCGTTGCACGGCCCATGCCGCGACTGCCGAAGATCGCACCCAAGACGGTAGCCCCCATGGAGATCCCCGCCTGTAGCTTCTGTTGATCGTACTGGCTCTGCTCGCGTTCGACGCGGGCCTCGGCACGGCGAACGCGTTCGTCCATCCGCTGCACCTTCCCGCCGAACCTCTCGCGAAGTTTTTCGATCGCAGCATCCCGCTTCTCGCGTTTCGCGAGCTGCACTCGCGCGAAGAATGCGGCCTTGGTCTCATCCGCCTTCGACTGAAGCTTCAACGCTTTGCAGCGCCAGAGGGTCTTAGGGCGAGTCTGGTAGAGATGAGCCTTGATTAGCTTGGCGTAGCTCCGGAAGCGCGCCTTGCCTATGGAGCCCGAAGGTGGCGCGACGAATTCGGCATCGTCTGGCACGGAGTGCTCGAGGTCTAGGGCGTCTGGCTCGAATAGCTCCGCCGACTCCCAAGGCGACTCCTCCGCGAGCGGCGCGAGGATCAGCCTTTCTTCCCAGGTGTCGAGGCCCTGGGACGCTCGTCTGTAGTGGAGCGAAACCGACGCCACCAAGTGCGGCCGATAGGTCCCCGGCTCGTCGCTCAGGAATGCTTCATCGATGCCGGCAGGAAGCACGGGTCGCGCCCCCTTGGAAGCAGCAGACCCGCGCCTGGGACTGGCTTCGTCGAGCGCACCCGCCGCTCTGTGTTCGTCTGCGGGGCTCAAGAGCTTGATCTGCTGACGCGTGAGCGGCCCCCGCAGGTACGACATGACCCATCGTGTATGGAACAAAGCTGGGCCGTCGTCGTGAGCGTTGTTCAGTAGAAACACCCGGCTGCGCAGCCCGGCGAGCAACCGTTCGACCTCGGCGCGATCGAGTGCAGCTCCCGCAGCGGACGACGCGCCTTGAAGCCCATCGACGACCCGGGCCACATCACGCTCGGTCTGGAGTCGACCCAGGAACCAGGTGCCGCAGTTCGAAAGCGCCTTGTAGTCGAGGTCGGCCGGATTCTGGGTGGCAAGCACCACGCCGAGCCCGTAGGCGCGCGCCTGCTTGAGCAGCGTGAGCAGCGGCCTCTTCGATGGAGGCTTGGCGACCGGCGGAAGAAACCCGAAGACCTCGTCCATGTACAAGATCGCGCGAAGGCTGGAGGTGCCTGACTGGGTGCGCACCCAGGACACCACCCGACCGAGCAGCGTGCTCACGAAGAACATGCGCTCTGCCTCGCTCAGGTGCGCGATCGACAGAATCGTGATGCGGGGCTTGCCGTCCTCGGTCCAAAGCAGCCGTTGTACGTCGAGCGGTTCGCCCTCCAACCACGTGGAGAATCCGGGAGCCGCCAAGACGCCGTTGATGCGCATCGCGAGTGTCTGTCGATCGGACGCCGGATAGAACGTCTCCATATCCATGACGCCGATCCGATCGAATGGCGGGTCGGAAATCGCGCGGATGAGGTCACCGAGGTCGAGAGACTCGCCCTTGGACCAGGCGTGCGACAGCACGTTCGACAGCAAGATATGCTCCTTGCTGCTTATCGGGTCGGGTTCGATCCCGACGAGCGCGAGGAGGCCCGAGACCGCGCCCATGATCTGATCGCGTTGCTCATCCTCGTCGGCGTCGCCGCTCGGCGGATCGAACGACTCCAGCACGCGCAGCGGGCGGCCCGCGGAGCTCCCCGGCGTGTAGATGCTGATA
This sequence comes from uncultured Sandaracinaceae bacterium, assembly GCA_964534585.1. Lineage (GTDB taxonomy): Bacteria > Myxococcota_A > Polyangia > Polyangiales > Houyiibacteriaceae > SG8-38. Next base: position 5,564 of record CAZHPJ010000105.1, read on the forward strand.
TCGACGGCATCTTTGAAGCGAGCAATCCTCGCGCCGTCCTGCCCCCACTCGGCAAGACCCTCACGCCACAGGACAGACACTACTTTGGCCTGCTCGGCAACCGAGCGGCCATTTCGCTCGGCTTCGGCTGGGTCGATCCACGGCTCGAAGTCACTTGGCCGTAGCTCCGGAAAGGTGAGCATGAGGTTGCCGAGGTCACCCTTGGGATCGATGCACAGGGCGGGGATGCCGTCGATGGCGGCTTCTTCGAGCAGCGCGAGGCAGAGGCCAGTCTTACCACTGCCAGTCATGCCGACGCACACGGCGTGGGTGGTGAGGTCCTTCGAATCGTAGAGAAGGGGAGTCTCGTTGGGCTCGCCGCGGCCGGGCTCGAAGTGCCTTCCGAGGTAGAGCTTCCCGAGCTTCTCGAAGTCGATCACGGATTGGGCGCCCCGGCCCTCTCCTCCTCGAAAAGCAGCTTCCGCGCCATTTCGAACTCGAAGAAGCTCACCATTTTCGTGTCGAGGACACGTTGAAATTGCCTGCGCGCGCCGTCCGGATCACCGGCAATGAAGAGCCGTGTGCCCTCGTAGTAGAACGCCTCCGTCTCCTCGCCGAGACTCGACGCGACGCTGATGAGCCCCGCATAGTCGAGGTCGCCGGCGCCGAAGCTCGCAAGCTTGCCCCACCAGTTGGAGCTCGTGCCGAGGCGCCGAAGAAGCTCGGTGTGCTCTCGAGCAGGAGGCTGACCGGCGCGGGCGGTGATGAACTGAATCCAAAGCGTGAAGTAGACCTTCCACTCGGGCGGCAAAGTGAGGTGCAGCTGTGACCTACGCCAGACCAAAGACGCGAGCTTCAAGTCAGGCGTAGTAGCAGAGACGAGGTGAGAGAGAATGGTTGCATACACGTCGCGCAACTGGGGCGCGCGCGTCATCGCGTTTTCGAACGCGTCAACCGCCTCGTCGTGACGGTTTAGCTGATCGAGTAGAACGCCGCGCCGCAACTCGACGAACGCACCGGTAGGCCCTTCGACCTGATCGCGTGCTTCGGTCCACGACTCGAGCGCAGCGTTGTACTGGGCGGTCATCTCGTGGGTCTTGCCCTGGAGGCGTGCTGTGTTGCCCAAGCTCTCGAGGATGTCGGCGCGCCGAAGGTCGTCGGCAAGCGTGTCGGAAGGCGTGAGCGCCAGAGCGCGACGGTAGCGTTGCTCTGCCTCTGCCGGTCGACCCGTACGCTCGAGCAGCAGCCCAAGCTGCAACAGAGCCCCCGCGTCTTCGTCCTTTGCCAGGCTCTCCTCGAAGCGTTGTTGGGCTTCGGAGGCGTGACCGGCGTTCATCTCCAACATGCCGATCAGAAACTCGAGATGGTTCGGAGCGATGGGTGGCGTGGAGTCGGGCCACCGCTTCTGTCGCGCGGCGAGAATGGTCTCGGCCCCGCGCGCGAGAGCGCTGGAGCGCTCTGGGTGCGGGTCTGTCAGTCGGGTCTTGATGAACTCGTCGAGCTGGCCGAGCGCCTCGTCGTAGAGCTCGATCATCTCGGGTGCCAGCTCGATCGCGATCACATACCAGGCGGTCGCGTCGGCGAACCGCTCTGCATCGGCCGCCACGCGGGCCATGCAGGTTGGAAACTGATGGTCCTGCGGGAACCGGAGGAGCGCAGACCGGCAAAGGCCTTCCGCGACGTCGGGCCGGACCAGTCGATAGCCCTCGACGAGCTCGAAGGTACCCGCCGCCCCTGCCTCATCGGAGCTGCTCGCAGTCCGCAGCAGGTCGAGGAGGCGGAGCTGGAGCTCGCCGCCTGGACCCATGGACTCTACCTTCGTGATAGCGGCCTTGATGTCTCCGTGCGCGAGGTAAACCGCCGCAACGTTCAACGGCGCCAGCCTGAGCTGACGCTCGCCTTCTATTCCGAGGCGGTAGCGGTTTTCGGCTGTCTCGGCAGAAACCGCATCCCGTCCAGCGATGTACAACCCCGCAAGCGTATCGAGAACCTCGGGCGCGGGGGTCAAATCCGCATGATCGCTCCACACCGAAATCAGGCCCGCATACTGCTCGGAAACCGTGTCGAGATGTGCACGTGCTTCGCGTCCCCAGGCCGCGATGGCATCGTATCGACGCTGATAGATCTCGTCACCCGTCAAGCGCTCGAGGATGAAGTTGGCGGCGAGAACATATCCCTCGTCACCGAGCCGTCCGCCTCGATCGGCAATGTGCTTTGCGATTGGCTCTATCGACTTCGGTAGGACACCCGCAGCGTAGTCGGACGGAGACAGAAACGTCGTCAGACGACTCACCTCGAGGACGACACCCTCGTAGTCCCCGACGTCGGCAAGGCTCTGCGCCTTGGAAAGCACCGTCGCGACCAGGCGGTCTCGCAGCTCCAGGCGCTCCGGGTTGTCCAGAGACATCCGTAAGAAGCGCCTCGTCGCGTCGGGATACTCCCCTTGAGAGATGAGCTCCGCGCTCCTGACGCGAGCACCGCCCGTGGCCGATTTGGAGTGCGCACACGCAACCGCGAGGCTCAACAAGCCAAGAATGAACAGGAAACGGATCCTCATGCTGCCCAGCCGCTATAGCAGGGTCGGCCTATCAGGACAGGCGCATCTATCGCCCAGGACACGGGGGAACGTGTCAGGCTACGCATCGTCGTGGTCGGATATCTGCGAGCTCTATTCATCGCGCTTGCGTTCCCGGTCCTGAACCAGCTGTTCATGGGGCTCGCGGGGTTTCTACAGCTCAGGAGCTGGTCGGCGAGCTGGGGCGAAGCCATCCGGGCCGCG
>CAZHPJ010000106.1:0-8251 GCA_964534585.1 uncultured Sandaracinaceae bacterium
CTTGCGCGTCACGGTTACCGAGTGATCGCCACCGTGCCCACTTCGTTCAGGAATTACTTTCTGGACGAAGGCATCGAGTGGTCGGCGCCGTCGGGCTTGATGACGCCCAACCTGACCCAGATACTCCGTCAGATAGAAGACGGTCCGGACGGCCCCTTGGCGCTGTGGTTCCACCACATGGATGCCCACTTGTCTTTCACCCGGGAATTGCTCAGCGAGTTCCAGCAGACCGTACCCACCGAGTTGAACGAGCGATACGACGCAGGGGTCAGGCGTGCGGATGACGACCTACGGACTCTGCTCGAATGGCAGTCGGAAAGGTCAAGACTCGACAACACGATCGTCGTCGTCACGGGGGACCACGGCGAGGAGTTCGCCGAGCACCACGGGTTTGGCCATGCCAGGACGCTCTACGAAGAAGTCCTCCGGGTTCCGCTCATCATTTCGTTGCCGAATTCCGTGCAGCGTGTGGTCGATCAACGCGTGAGCATCGTAGACCTTGCACCCACTCTCAGAGAAATCGTCGGGCTCGAGCCCACGGAGCGATCGGACGGTGTCAGTCTGGTTCCGTTGCTCGACGGAAAATCTCGCGCCCATCCCCCGATCTACGCGGAGAACTTCCTGAGCTCCCAGTCCAAAGCGGTCATATGGAGTGACTGGAAGCTCATCTTCACGGCGCGGGGCAATCTTTACGAGCTCTATGACCTTCGGACCGATCCCCATGAGCGAGAAAACCTCGTCGACGCCCAACCCGCGCGTCTCCTGGCGCTCCAGAAGCTGTTGGCGCTCTGCGCGGCCAGCGGCTGTCGTGACATCGAACAACAGCTACTCGCGGACGTCGAGCGTACGCTCACCGCACCCTAGTGCGCACGATATCGGAAGATGTTGAAGGTGTGTGGGTCCTTGAAGAAAGCTCTCATGGAGCCAGCTTGAACACGCGAATCGCATTTTCACGGAGGAGCTTGGGCCAGACGTGGTCCTTGGAGGGCACGTTTTGCATCTCGGTGAAGATGCGCTCGAGCGACAAGCCCATCGGGAAGTACCCGGCGTACATGATCTTGTCGGTTCCGCGCGTATTCGCGTAGTGGATGATCGATTTCGGGTAGTGTTTCGGGGCGAAGGCGCTCGTGCTGTAATAGAGGTTCGGGTACTTGAGCATCAGCTTCACTGCGAGGTCGACCCAGGGCTCGGCACCGTGCCGCATGACGAACTTCAGCTCGGGGAAGAACCAACACACCTCGTCGATGTGCTCCACCTTCTGCGGCTCCATCGGGATGCGAGGGCCAGGCACGCCGACGGTCACGCAAATCGGGATGTCTAGATCAACACAGGTTGCGTAGATCGGGTAATACTTCTTGTCGTTCAATGGAACCTGGGGGCAAAGGCCCGACGGAAAGCCGGTGACAGCCTTGAGACCGTGATCCTCGTGCAGGCGCCGAATCGTCCGCACTTCTTCCATTCCGTTGTTGGGGTTCGCGCCGTACGACGGGAAGAAGCGGTCCGGGTGCTTGCGGCACGCTTCGAGGTTGATGGAGTTAGGCCCCGAAATTCCCACCATCGATCGTTCGATGCCCCACTTGTCCATCTCTGCGATCGCGTACTGGACGTAATCCTTTTGCTCGCCGACCTCCGGGATGTCCTTGAACATGTATTGTGCCGGCATCTTGAACGCCTTCCTGCTCTCCTCGTCGAGCAGCAATGGCTTGATGAACTCGTACCAGGCGGAGGGGTCGCCGTCGGGGATGTTCATCATCAGATCGATGGCTTTGAGGCCACTCGGTATCGGCATGCAATGGTGTCCTTTCCGGGTCCAAGGCTGAGCCCTATGTTCGCATAGGCCCGCTGGACATGTCCCAGCCCGTAGGCTAGAACACGTTCTACTTTATGGTCTGAGGTGGCCCACCTGTAAAGCCGTTGCTGCATGAACCATCGAATGCCAGCGGCCTGCCGCCGACGGCGCCCGGAGATATGACAATGGACGGAAAGCAGAGCCCCATGCCGACACGCGAAGAGCTGATTGAGCGGGCTCGCGCTCTTGCGCCGACGCTACAGGAGCGATCCAAGAAGGCAGCGGAGCTACGCAGGCTTCCCGATGAGACAATCGAAGACTTCCACCGGCTTGGCTTTTTCAAGATCGTGCAGCCCAAACGGTACGGCGGCTACGAGATGGACCCCTCGATTATTTTCGATCTCCAGCTCGAGCTTGGCCGGGGCTGTGCGTCGAGTGCTTGGGTCTACGGTGTGTTGAGCGTGCATTCGTGGCAGCTGGCCCTCTTTGCGCCCGAAGCTCAAGAAGAGGTTTGGGGCAAGGATCCGAAGACGCTGATCTCCTCATCTTACATGCCCGTCGCCAAGACCGAATGGGTCGACGGTGGTGTGAAGCTCAGCGGCCGTTGGTCGTTCTCGAGCGGCTGCGATGCCTGCGACTGGGTGTTCCTGGGCGGCTTCGTGCCGACCGAAGAGGGCAAACCACCCGACATGCGCACGTTTCTGGTGCCGCGCTCCGACTATGAGATCATCGACAACTGGTACGTGTCGGGGCTCCGGGGCTCAGGCAGCAAGGACGTCGTGGTCGACGGAGCGTTCGTTCCAGACCCGCGCATGCACAAATTCTCGGACGGTTTTAGGCAGCAGAGCCCAGGCAATGAGATCAACCCGTCGCCGGTGTACAAATACCCTTTCGGACAGATCCACGTTCGCTCGGTTTCGACGCCAGCCGTTGGCGCGGCCTTTGGGGCGCTCGACTCTTACGTCGACTTCATGAAATCGAAGGTGTCTCAGGCGACGGGTGGCAAGGCTAAGGAGTCGTTCACCAATAGCGTCGTGGCTGCCGAAGCAACGGCCGTATTGGACCGTGAGGTCTTGACCCTCCAACGCAATTTCGAAGAGATGTTCGGCTATCTGCAGCGAGGAGAGAAGATCCCGCTCGACCGACGCGTTCAGTTCCGCAACGACTCAGCGCGAGCCGTTCGAGTGTCGACGGACATCGTCGAGCAGCTGTTCATCGCCTGCGGCGCTCGTGCGGCTTTCGAAGACCACCCCATCAATCGCCACTTCCAAGACGTCCACGTGATTCGGCTTCACCACGCGAACAGTCCAGACACGCCTGCGTCCAACATGGGTGCCGTGCTCTTCGGCAAGAGCAACACGGACTTCTTCATCTAGGTATGGATGATGCAACGCGCATGAAAAGGATCGAGGAGCTCGGAGACGAGCTGTACGGTGCATTGCGCGCGCGCCAAACACTGACCCCCCTCACGGAGCGCTGGCCCGAGATCACGATTGAAGACGCGTACCACGTCTCGCTGCGGATGGTAGACCGTCGCGTCGACGACGATGGCGAAAAGATCATCGGCAAGAAGATCGGCGTAACGAGCCCGGCCGTGCAGGAGATGCTTGGCGTCTTTCAGCCCGACTTCGGGTATCTCACCGACCAGATGCTCTACCCGAACGGCGGGCCCATGCCGATTAGCGAGCAGTTGATTCAACCGCGGGCCGAGGGGGAAATCGCCTTCAAGCTCGAGAAAGACCTTAGCGGGCCCGGCGTCACCGACGAGGACGTCCGCGACGCGACCGAGTACGTGATGGCGTGCTTCGAAGTGGTCGACAGCCGTGTTCACGACTGGAAGGTCAAGATCCAAGACACCGTTGCCGACAACGCGAGCTGCGGCTTGTTCGTGCTGGGCGACGAGCACGCCGATCCCAGTGGGCTCGATTTCCCGAACCTCGCGATGCGCGTTTACAAGAACGGTGAGCTTCTCAGCGAGGGCCTGGGCTCGGCTGCGCTCGGCTCGCCGCTCCACAGTGTGAGTTGGCTGGCGAATACGCTGTCGGAGTTTGGCATCGGTTTGAACGCCGGTGATGTGGTGCTGTCGGGTTCCTTGGTGCCTCTCGAGCCCGTAGTCGCCGGTGACGAGATGCGCCTCGAAATCCAAGGGATCGGAACTGCCTCCGTGCGTTTCACATAGGAGTAGGGAGAGATGGCGACGAAAGTGAAGGCAGCGATCATCGGGTCTGGGAACATCGGCACCGATCTGCTCTACAAAGCACTTCGAAGCGAGATCATCGAACCGGTGTGGATGGTCGGCATCGACCCCGACTCTGAGGGCCTCAAACGAGCCAAGGAGCTCGGCCTCAAGACGACTGCGGAGGGCGTCAAAGGCATGGAGGCGCACATCGCGGAAGACAAGGTGCAGATCGCATGGGACGCGACCAGCGCGTATGTGCACGAGTCGAACAACGAGCTCGTCAAGAAATATGGCGTCAAGATGGTCGACCTCACACCGGCCGCCATCGGCCCTTTCTGCGTGCCGCCGGTCAACCTCCAAGAGATGGTTGGGCGTGCCGAGCAGAACGTGAACATGGTGACCTGTGGTGGCCAGGCGACCATTCCCATGGTCGCTGCGGTGAGCCGTGTGCAGCCGGTCGAATATGGCGAGATCATCGCGACCGTGTCCTCGAGGTCGGCTGGCCCGGGAACACGCAAGAACATCGACGAGTTCACGCGCACCACGGCCAGGGGCGTGGAGGTCGTCGGTGGGGCGGAACGCGGGAAGGCGATCATCATCATCAACCCCGCAGAGCCGCCGCTCATGATGCGGGACACGATCCACTGCTTGACCAAGGACGCGCCCAAAGAACAGGAGATCCTCGAATCGGCTCAGCGGATGATCGCCGAAGTCCAGAAGTATGTGCCGGGCTACACGCTCAAGAACGGGCCAGTGTTCGATGGCAACCGCGTGTCGTTCTTCATGGTGGTCGAGGGGCTCGGTGACTTCCTTCCGAAGTATGCGGGAAATCTCGACATCATGACGGCCGCCGGCTTGCGGACGGCTGAGCTCATCGCCGAAGAAATCCAGCGCGCGGAGGCAGCATGAATCTCGAAGGTAAGGAGGTCACGCTCCACGACATGAGCCTGCGCGACGGCATGCATCCCCAGCGCCACCAGCTCACGACGGAGCAGATGATTCAGGTGGCGACGGCGCTCGATGCGGCGGGCGTGCCGCTCATCGAGGTGACGCACGGAGACGGCCTGGGCGGTGCGTCGGTGAACTACGGGTTCCCGGCGGCGACCGATCAGGACTACCTCCGGGCCGTGGTGCCAAAGATGAACGACGCGAAGATCTCCGCCCTGTTGATTCCCGGCATCGGCACGGTCGACCACCTGCGGATGGCCCACGATTGCGGGGTGCATACGATTCGCGTGGCCACGCATTGCACCGAGGCGGACGTTGCCGAGCAGCACATCGGCCTTGGCGCCAAGATGGAGATGGACGTCGTGGGCTTCCTGATGATGGCTCACATGATTCCGCCCGAGCAGCTCCTCGAACAGGCTGAGCTGATGCAAGGCTACGGCGCGAACTGTATCTACATCACCGACTCGGCTGGTTACATGCTGCCGGACCATGTTACCGCGCGCGTCGGCTTGCTTCGCGAGAAGCTCGATGCCGAGGTCGAGGTTGGTTTCCACGGGCACCACAACATGCACATGGGTATCGCAAACTCGCTTGCGGCGATCGAGGCTGGCGCCGCGCGGGTCGATGGCTCGGTGGCAGGCATGGGGGCTGGCGCCGGAAACACGCCGCTCGAGGCTTTCGTGGCAGTGCTCCATCGCATGGGCGTAGAGACCGGGATCGACATGTGGAAGCTGATGGATGTCGCCGAAGACATCGTCTATCCGCTCATGACCCACAAGGTTCGCATGGACCGCGACTCACTCACGCTCGGGTATGCCGGCGTGTATTCGTCCTTCCTGCTTCATGCGAAGCGCGCTGCCCACAAGTACGGGCTCAAGTCGACCGACATTCTGCTCGAGCTCGGTCGAATGAAGACCGTTGGCGGGCAGGAGGACATGATCGAGGATGTGGCGCTCGACATGAAGAAGGCGAGGACCGGGGAGTGATCGCGTGAACGACCTAGAGGCATTTCGCGCGGAAGCCCGTGCTTGGGTTCGCGAGAATGCGCCCGAGTCGCTCCGCGGGACGAGCGGCAGCGGTCCGTTCGAGGGCTACTGGGGTGGTGCGAAGTGCGAGGAGACCGACCCGGACTTATTGAGGTGGCGCGACCTAGGCATCGAGAAGGGCTGGACCGCACCGGGTTGGCCCAAGGAATACGGAGGCGCCGGTCTCAGCCGCGAACAGGAAGACATCGTCCATGCGGAAATGAAAGCGATCGGCGTGCCGCGTCCGGTGGCCGGGCAGGGTCTCGCGATGTTTGGTCCGGTGCTGCTCGAGTACGGCAACGATGCACAGAGGGCGCAACACTTGCCGGGGATCGCTCGCGGCGAGGTGCGTTGGTGCCAGGGCTACTCGGAGCCCAACGCCGGCTCCGACCTCGCGAACCTCCAGCTCAGAGCAGAGCGCGACGGCGATGAGTTCATCTTGAACGGCCAGAAGGTCTGGACCTCGCATGCGAACCTGAGTGACTGGATCTACTGCTTGACCCGGACGGATCCGAACGCGCCCAAGAAACAGATCGGCATTTCGGTGATCCTAGCCGACCTCAGTACGCCCGGGATCACCGTGTGGCGGATCGATCTCATCAGCGGATACTCGCCCTTCTGCGAAACCTTCTTCGACAACGTCCGCGTCCCGGTCGGCAATCTCGTGGGCAAGGAGAACGAAGGGTGGACGATCGCCAAGGCGATCCTCGGGCATGAGCGTTCGTCGATTGGCCGCTCGATTGCCCAGCAGCCGGGGTCAGCGCAGCGTGAGGTCGTCGCCAGGGCACGTAAGCACCTCGGCGCTCCGGAGGGCGCGATTCCCGACCCGTTGTTCCGTGATGACGTTGCTGCGCTCGGCATGCTCGAAGAGGCATTTCATCTGACGCTCGCTCGTATTCAGCAAGGTGCGGCAGGCGGCACGCCGGGGCCCGAGGGCTCCATCACGAAGATCGTGGGCACCGAGCTCAAGCAGAAGCGTTTCGAGCTCGGCATGAAGGTTGCTGGGATTCAAGGTCTCGGTTGGGAAGGCCCGGGTTTCGACGACGACGATCTTCAGTACACCCGCGATTGGCTGCGGTCGCGCGCCAGCACCATCGAGGGTGGCTCGTCCGAAATCCAAAAGAACATCATCTCCAAGCGTGTGCTTGGGTTGCCGGAGGGGAAGAAATGAGCGGGCACAAGGCGCCGTCCCTTCTTCTCGACGATGAGCAGCAGATGCTCTCGAAAACGGCACACGAATTCATTCGTGAGCGTGCGCCGGCGGCTCGCATTCGAACCTTCCGCGACTCGAAAGACGAGGTCGGGTTCTCTCGCGAGCTTTGGAACGAGATGGCGGAGCTCGGCTGGCTCGGTCTCCAGATCCCGGAGGACTACGACGGTCTAGACCTCGGCTTCTTCGATCTCTGCGTCGTTCTCGAGCAGAGTGGCCGTGAGCTGATGCCGGAGCCGTTCGTGTCGACGCTTCTACTCGGCACGCAAGCGCTCCTGCTCGGCGGGACCGAGGCGCAGAAGAAGGCTCTGCTGCCCGGCATCGTGACTGGTGAAACGCTCGTGACGGTTGGCTACGAAGAAACCGGGTCCCATGGAGTTGCCTCGAAGGTCGCGACGGCGGCTCGCAAGTCGGCTGACGGCTTCGAGCTGAGCGGGGAGAAGATTCATGTTTTCGATGGACACCTTGCCGACCGGATCATCGTATCGGCAGCGACTTCGGATTCGAGCTACACGCTCTTCCTGGTCGACCCGGCGCGTGCGGACGTCACGGTCACGCGCCAGTTCCGCCTCGACGGGTTGAATGCAGCGATCGTTCGGCTCGACGACGTGTCTGTGAAAAGCGTCGACATCGTCGGTGAGCTCGATGGCGGCGCCGCGCTTCTGCAGGAGGTCGTCGACCGCGCTGCGGTGGGTTTGTCGGCGCAGATGCTGGGCGCCTCCGAGCAAGCCTTCGCGGACACCATCGAATACCTCAAGGAGCGAGAGCAGTTCGGTGTGCCGATCGGCTCCTTCCAAGCGCTGCAGCATCGTGCCGTGTCGGTGTACACCGAAATTGCGCTCACGCGCTCTGTTGTCCTTGCGGCAGCCCGCGCGATTGACGAATCGCCTGATGACGTCCCGCGGCTCGCGTCCCTCGCTAAGGCAACGGCATCGGAGACCTTCATGCACGCCGCCAAAGAAGCCATCCAAATGCATGGCGGGATTGGCGTGACCGACGAACACGACATCGGGTTCTACATCAAGCGCGCACAGGCGACTTACATGACTTTTGGGAAGCCTTCGCAACACCGGCAGCGCTGGGCGGAGCTTCACGGTTAC
>CAZHPJ010000107.1:0-8207 GCA_964534585.1 uncultured Sandaracinaceae bacterium
GCCACACCTCGTAGCTCCGCTGGCTCGCATCGAACGCGATTTGTTCGACTCCGCCAACGATGACGGCAAGCTCGGACAGAGTGGTGTCGCCGGGGGGCAGGGGCGTACAATACGTGGTCGTCTGAAAGAGCGCAGGGGACAGCACGACCGCAAAGGCCAGACCGAAGGTCCCCAGCGAAATCGAATACTGTGAAGCCCTCATTGCGCACCTTCCCTTCTTGGCGCACCCAGGATACCTCTCTTGGCGCACCCAGGATACCTCTCTCGGGCGACCGTGGGCCGCCAAATCGTGAACTCCGTCTCCACGAGCACGCATCAGCCGTGCCGGGTCCTGAGCCCGGTATTGCAGGGGAATCGGCTACAGTGACGCGCACGTTTTGCGTTTGAGGCGTAGGGGCGCAGCGGGTGCGCGTGTCCGACAACCGGGTTTGACATTACGGTGGGTTGGTTAGGGCAGCAATGAAAGTTGTCCCGCAGTCGAGCCGATCTACGCCACACGCGAGCAAGCATGGGCCTTTGTGGCCGGCGGCTCGCGCAAGGTCTTCGAGGTGCACGTCAGGCCGCACGTTCGAGAGTATCGAATCGGGGGGCGCGTTTTCTACAAATACGAGGAGCTTCGAGCATGGGCAAACGACATAGAGGCTGGAGCCTCTCCCCACCAGACCGCCGCACCGGGATCTACTTCGTCCGCTTTACGCACAGGGGTGTCCGTAAGCACCTCTCGACGCGCACGACAGCTCACGCAGCAGCTCAAATCGAAGCCGCGACGATCTACGCCGAAACTGTTTCCGGTCAAAGGCGGCAAAGCCGGGACCGGCGGGACGTAGCCGAGACAATGGGGGAGTGGCTTGCAGAATACGAAGGGGTCTGGTCAGAGGCGCACTTCGATGCGCGCAAGAGCCGCAGCCGTACGATTGCCAACTACTTCGGGACGACGGACGAGATCACCGAGGAGTCCATCAAGCGGTTCTTCAACGCACGATTGAGCAAGGTCACAAGGGAAGCTGTGAAGCTCGAGCGCTCCGCGCTGAAGGGGTTTTGCGAGTGGGCCGCTGAAGCGGGATACCTCCCTCCGATCGTGATCCCGCCGCTACCGAAGGGCATCAAAGGCAAGAGTGCGATCGATCGTCCGCACGTCCGGCTCACACCCGAGCAAGCGCGCACCATCATCGAAGCGCTACCGGAGCGCACGAAGGTCACTCGCAAGCCGATTCGCACCATGATGGAGGCCGAGTGGGATACCGGGCTTCGCGCCTAACGTGCCGCAATCACTACCGAACGAGACTGGAGCGGGTGACCGCGCACCTGCTCGGATGTAGCAGCCTCGCAAAAGCCGGGGCAACTAAAGCGTTTTGAAAACCTCGAACGACCCTAAGGTTTGTCGTCCAGAGGCCAGAGATGATTCACAGGCTTGGCGCCCTTCCCGACGGAAAAAGCATGCGCTAGCGCGCCGGTGAGCCATGTCTTGGCGCCAACGATGGCGGCGGGCAGGGCCTCTCCGAATGCGAGCCGAGCCGCGATGGCAGCCGAGAGCGCGCACCCGGTTCCGTGAAAGCGGCCCGGGACGATTTCGGTGGCGGTGAGCTCGGTGACCTCCCCGTCGTGAAGGAGCAGATCGGTGCCGCGAGCCGGACCCTCGAGGTGCCCGCCTTTGACGAGAACCGCAGGCGCGCCAAGGGCAGCGATCCGTTCAGCCGCTCGTAGGGCATCTTCGAGGGAGCGCACGGGCATCTCGGCCAACAGCCCCGCCTCCTGCGCATTCGGCGTCACGAGGGCAGCACGCGGAATGACTGCGTCCTTATAGGCCGCCACCACGTCGCCCTTTGAAAGCGGCCTGCCCCGGGTCGGCAGCCAGACCGGGTCGACCACCCAGGCGAAGCGCGCCTCTTCCATGAGGGACCCGAGCACGTAGGCAACCGCCCGGGACCCGAGCGCACCGGTTTTTGCAGCCGCCGGCTCGACATCCGCCAGCAGGTTGGCGAGCTGTGCCCGAACGAGATCCGGCGACAGAAGCTCGACGTCCTCGACCCCGCCGGTGTGCTGCACCGTAATCAAAGTCGGCACGGCGGTACCGTAGGCGCCGTGCTGGTGGATGGTCTTGAGGTCCGCCTGCAGCCCTGCACCGCCCGAAGGGTCGGAGCCTGCAACCGTCAACACAATTGGGGGCGTGTCAGTCATTGGCGTTCGAGCGCTTCACGGCACTCGGCCAGTGCGAGGCGTGCAGCTTCGTCGATCTGCGGAAAATCGACGCCGAGACTCTCCAGTGTCTCTTGAACGATGCGGGCGACCTGCAGTCGCATGTAAGGCTTATTGTCGGCGGGGATGGCGTACCAAGGCGCCCACGGACGCGACGTCTCGTTGAGCGCATCTTCGAATGCGCGCATGTACTCGGGCCAGCGCTCCCGCTCTTTCACGTCGTCCGCATTGAACTTCCAATTTCTGCTGGGCTTGTCGATTCGCCGAAGCAACCGGTACTTCTGTCGCTCAAAGGACACGTTGAGAAAGAACTTCACGATGACGGTGCCGTTCTCGGCGAGGTGCTTTTCGAAATGGCGAATCGATTCGAAGCGCTCGCTCCAGATGGTCTCGAGATTGCCATTGGGAAGCCGCTGACCCTCGAGGAACTCCGGATGCACGCGAACGATCAACACTTCTTCGTAGTGGCTGCGGTTGAAGACGCCGATCCGGCCACGCTCGGGTAACTGCTGAGCGACCCGCCAAAGGAAGTCATGGTCGAGCTCCTCGTCGGACGGGGCTTTGAACGACGACACCTGGAAGCCGGCTGGGTTCACGCCCGTAAACACGTTTCGAATCGTGCCGTCTTTGCCACCTGCATCCATCGCCTGGAACACGAAGAGCACGGCGTGGCGGTTGTCTGCATAGAGCTTCCTTTGAAGCTCGTAGATCTCCGCAGTCCGCTCTCTGCGCGCGGCCTTGAGCGCAGCCTTGTCGACCTCCCCCGGAGGCATGGTCGGCGCGGCGTCGATTCGGAAGGTGCTGTCGAAGGGGACCAAGAATTCACTTGCCGGCGCGCTCCAGTTGCAGTCGACGTTCATTCGGCAGACTATACCCCATGAACGCCGTTTCAGCCGCAGACCCCCACCCTAGAAAACGCGTTGTCGTCGAAGACAGTGAGATGTCATACGTCGACACCGGCGGAGACGGGCCTATCGCGGTCTTCCTCCACGGCAACCCGACCTCGTCGTACCTCTGGCGCAACGTGATCAAAGAGGTTGCTCCGGTCGCGCGCTGCCTGGCCCCCGACCTCATCGGCATGGGTGATTCCGGCGAGAGCTCGACGGGGTATCGCTTCGTCGATCACCACCGCTACCTGGATGCATGGTTCGATGCGGTCATCGGGGATCAGCCGGTCTTCCTGGTGGTGCACGATTGGGGGTCGGGGCTCGGTTTCCACTGGGCACGCCGCCATCCCGAACAGGTGAAGGGCATCGCCTACATGGAGGCCATCGTCCGCCCCATCGCGAGCTGGGACGACTGGTCCGAACCTGCGCGCAAGATCTTCCAGGCGATGCGATCCCCTGCAGGCGAAGAGATCGTCCTCACGAAGAACGTATTCGTCGAGCGCATCCTGCCTTCGTCGATCATCCGGAAGCTCAGCGACGAGGAGATGAACCGATATCGCGCCCGCTTCACCGAGCCGGGCGAATCACGCCGTCCCACCCTCACGTGGCCTCGCGAGCTCCCCATCGGCGACGAGCCACGAGACGTCCACGAGATCGCCGAAGCCTATTCGAAATGGCTACAAGCCAGCGACTCGGTGCCGAAGCTCTTCATCAACGCCGACCCCGGCACCATCTTGATCGGCCCCCAACGCGAGTTCGCGCGGCAGCTCCCCAACCAAGAGGAGATCACGGTGAAGGGTCTCCACTTCATTCAGGAAGATTCGCCACGTGAGATCGGCGAGGCGGTCGCTCGATTCGTGCGGACCCACGCCTGAGCGCTACGGCAACGCTTCCGGATTCACCCATTCGTCGGGCGGCGGAGTGCACGACGGATCTTTGCCGGCCGCGCGCGCTTTCTCGTATTCCTTCATCGCTTTTGGGAGATTCGCTTTGAGCCTATCGATGCGCGTGTCGTCCGACGGGTGCGTCGACTGCCACTGAGCGGGCCCTTTACCACCCATCTGCGCCATGGTCTGCCAGAGCGTGATCGCCTCGACCGGATAAAAGCCCGCCTGCGCCATGAAGATTTGCCCGACTTCATCCGCTTCGCTCTCATGCTTGCGGCTGAAGGGCAAGAGCACACCGAACTGGGCGCCCACGCCGAGCCCGCCAACGATCAATCTCTGATACTCGGGTGCCGCTACACCTGCAGCGATCGACGCGGTGTTCATGGCTGTATCCGCCAAGATCGACTGCGACATCCGCTCGTTGCCGTGGCGCAACAAGACGTGTCCAACTTCGTGCCCTAGGACGGCCGCAAGCTGCCCCGGCGTCGTCGCAATATCGAGCATGCCCGTGTGGACCCCAATCTTTCCCCCGGGGAGCGCAAACGCGTTCGGCGTCGGGTCCTCGAACACCAACACCTCCCAGCGCCCGTCATCGGGGCCGTACTCCGCGGGAATGACCTCGAGAATGGCAGCGACCACGCAGGTCACGTATTCCTGGACGGCCGGATCCTGATTGAGCTCGCCCTGCTTCTTGATGCTGGCGAAGGCGGCGATGCCCATCGCATCCATCTTGTCGTCGTTGATGAGCGTTAGCTGCCTGCGCCCCGTCATCGTCGTCGAACAGGCCGCCACCCACAACGACGAGGCCAGTATCAAGAGCCGGATTCTCACGCACCGATTGTAGCGCCATGCTAGGCTCCCCGCACCCGATGGCACAGAACGGTCACCCCGAGTTCCCCAGTACGCGCATGCGGCGAAACCGCCGCCACGACTGGGTGCGACGCCTCACCAGAGAGTCCAACGTCACTCCAGCCGATTTGATCTGGCCCCTGTTCGTTCAAGAAGGCCAAGGCGCGCGAACGCCGATCGCTTCGATGCCCGGAATCGAACGGTTGAGCATCGATCTCCTACTCGACGCGGTTGGTGAGGCCAAGTCGCTCGGTATTCCTGCAGTCGCGATATTCCCCGTCACGCCGCCGGAGCTCAAGACGCCAGACGGCAAGGAAGCAACCAACTCCGACAACCTCGTGTGCCGCGCGGTTCGCAGCATCAAGGAAGCGCACGACGGCATCGGCGTGATTTGCGACGTCGCGCTCGATCCCTACACGACGCACGGCCAGGATGGCATCGTCCGTGATGGAGATGTCCTCAACGACGAGACGGTGGAGGTGCTCTGCCGGCAAGCCGTCTTGCAAGCCCAGGCTGGCTGCGACGTCATCGCGCCAAGCGACATGATGGACGGGCGCATCGGCGCGGTCCGTGAGGCGCTCGATGCCGAGGGTCTCGACCAGGTCAGCCTGCTCGCGTATTCCGCCAAGTACGCCTCGGCATTCTACGGCCCGTTCCGCGATGCGGTCGGCTCGGCTCAAAGCCTCGGCACAGCCGACAAGCGCACCTACCAAATGGACCCAGGGAACACCGATGAAGCGCTCCGCGAGGTTGCGCTCGACGTGGCCGAAGGGGCCGACATGGTCATGGTCAAGCCGGGGATGCCCTACCTCGACATCATCCGCCGCGTGAAGCAGTCATTCGGGCTTCCGACCTTCGCCTACCAAGTCAGCGGCGAGTACGCGATGCTGCGCGGGGCGGCCGACCATGGCTGGCTCGACTGGGAGAAGGCCATCCTCGAGAGCATGCTGGCCTTCAAGCGCGCCGGCGCCGATGGGATCCTGACCTACGCGGCCCCCCAAATCGCCAAGCTCCTCGACGCCTGAGCCCGGTTTTGCGCCGGACCGGGAGGCACCCCCTTGGGTTGCCCGGCCACAGCCCATGTGCCAAACAGCGGGTTCTCAGACTGAGGAGTCCCTGAATGTACCGATGTGAGCTTTGCAATCGAGTGTCGCGCCCCGGAGAGCGGGCGACGAAATTGGTGACCGAACGTCGGCCCGCCGAGTACCCGAGCCGCGGCAAAGCACAGAAGGGACGCCCCGGCAGCAGGTCGAAGTTCCAAGACGATCCGGGCGGCGCAGGCTACGAAATCGCCAAGGAACGCATCGCGTGCGCGACATGCGCAGAGGAGTTCCTCGCGAAGGAAGCCGCACAAGAAGCTGCACGGGAAGCCGAGTCGATCGGCATCTAACGAAGCCAGCACAGTCCCGAGTGTGGTAAGTCGACTCGATGGACTGGCCGATCGCGATCGTCGTAGCCTCCGTCGCCATGGGCGCAGCGCTCGGCCTGGTCGCCACCGGGCGCGGCCGTCTCCTCGACGCGATTCGCACCTTTGCCATCGTGTCGTCGGTCGCCGTCGTGGTCGGCAGGCTCATCCCGGACGCGGTGACCGCCGAGGGCCCAGTGGTCTTGATAGCCGTCGCGGTCGCGTTTCTCACGCCGTGGCTGATCGAACGGGCAGCGCACGAGGACCCCGAGCACGATCGCTCCTCCACGATGGGGCTCGAGCTCAGCTACTGGGGCCTGATGCTGCACAAGCTGGGCGACGGCATCGCCCTCGGCTCATTCACCGGCGAGGCACATGCGGGTCATCATCACGGTGATGTGCTCACGGCCATCGCGGTGCACTCGGTGCCGGTCACGGCGCTGATCACGCTTGCCTTCACGTCCGCGCACGGTCGCGGCAGCGGCATCCGACGCGCGATCGGTTTGGCGGTGGTTGCCTCGATCGGTGTCGTGCTCGCACAACAGACGTCACTCGGATCCTGGACGCGTGGCGAGGCCTGGATCGAAGCGGCCGTCGGCGGTCTCTTGCTCCACGTGGTGACGCACGACTGGGCCCACGAGCACGAGCGCCCCGCCCTTCCCGGATGGCCGCAGGTCGTGGCGATAGCCGCTGGCGTCGGCGTGTTGTTGCTCGGACGCTAAGCGCCGAGGAGCTTCCAGGTCATGGCGGCATGACTCCCGCATAGTGAATGCCGGTTAGCTGCGCGATCTCGCGCTTCCAGGTCGTGAGATCGCTTTGAACGAACTGCCCGAGATGGGCGTGCCCGCAACCACGCGCGAGCACTTGCATGAGCTCCACCGTTGCCGTGAAGTAGTTGGATAGCTGTTGCGCCGACTTCTCGACGTCCAACCGGGCACGCAAATGCTCTTGTTGCGTGGCAATGCCCACCGGGCAGTTGTTGGTTTGGCAGGCGCGCATGCCGAGACAACCGATCGCTTGAATCGCCGCGTTCGAAACCGCAATCGCATCGGCTCCCAGGGCGAGCGCCTTCACGAAATCGCTCTCGGTCCGCAGCCCGCCGGTGATGATCAGGGTCACTTCCGGGCGGTCGCGCGCGTCGAGATGACGCCGCGCGCGAGCCAAGGCAACCATCGTGGGAACCGAGATGTTGTCTTTGAAGATATTGGGCGCGGCGCCGGTCGCACCCCCGCGGCCGTCGAGAATGATGTAGTCGACCCCCACCTCGAGGGCGAAGTCGATATCGGCTTCGATGTGCTGCGCGCTCATCTTGAAGCCGACCGGAATGCCCCCGGTCGCTGCACGCACTTCGTCAGCGACACGCCGGAAGTCCGCCGGGCCATCCAAGTCAGCAAAGCGTGAGGGGCTGATCGCGGCCTGCCCCGGCTCGAGACCTCGGACCGCAGCGATTTTGGGCGTGACCTTGTTTCCGGGGAGGTGCCCACCGGTGCCGGTTTTGGCGCCTTGTCCGGCTTTGAAGTGAAACGCTTGGCACTTCTTGACCTTGTCGAGGCTCCAGCCGAAGCGTCCGGATGCGAGCTCGTAGAAGTAGCGCGAGTTGCTGGCCTGCTCCTCGGGAAGCATTCCGCCTTCGCCCGAGCAGATCCCGGTGCCCGCCATCTCGGCGCCCTTGGCGAGCGCGACCTTCGCCTCTTGGCTCAGCGCACCGAAGCTCATGTCGCTGACGAACAACGGCATGTCGAGCTGCAGGGGCTTCTTCGCCTCGGGTCCGATGACGACCTCCGACCCGACCGGCACGTCGCCGAGCAACGGATTGCGCGCGAGCTGTGCGGTCAAGAGCAGCACGTCTTCCCAGCGCGGAAGCTGCTGCCGCGGCACCCCCATCGCAGAGACGGGACCATCGTGGCCGACGTTCTTCAGGCCGTTACGCGCGAGCTCTTGAATGTGCTGGTTGAACGGCTCCTCGGGCGTGCCGTGCACGTC
>CAZHPJ010000108.1:0-8136 GCA_964534585.1 uncultured Sandaracinaceae bacterium
TCAGTTCCGTGAGGCCCTGAGCCAAAACCCGGAGCATGAGCCAACGGTGCGGGCGTTGGAGACCCTGGTCGAACAATCGGAATACAGGAGCGCGGCCGCGGAGTTGCTCGAGCCCTTGTACTTGCGCCGCATGGAGTGGGCCAAGGTCACCAAGATTCTCGAAGCCCGGCTCGATGGTGAAGACGACCCCACGCAGCGGCTGGAGCTCTTGCGTCACCTGGGGGACGTACGCGAGTCGCACCTCGAAGACCTCGACGGGGCGCTCGAGACCTACGGTCGGCTCTTCGCCGAAGACCCGCACGACCCACACAACCAGGAAACGCTGACCCGCCTCGCGCGCGCGCTCGGGCGCTGGGATAGGTTGGCGGCGATTTTCGACCGAACCCTCCGCGCCGTCGAAGTGGACGACGACGACTCAGCCGCGCTCGCGTTGACCACCGCCAAGCTTTACGACGAGCGATTGGATGACCTCGACAGGTCCGGGTATTTCTACCAGCGCGCTCTCACGTACGACCCAGGCAACAAGGAGGCCGGTCGAGCTCTGGCCTCGGTGTACTCCCGCAGCTGCAAATGGGAAGCGCTGCTCGACCTCGACCGCGAGCGCGCGAGCTTTGCCGATGCCGACGACGAGCGGGTCGCCATCTTGCACGAGATCGGGCGAATCGAAGTCGAGGAGCTCGCGAGCTCGGAAGGTGGCATCGTTACGTACCGGCGCGTCCTCGAGATCGACCCGGCCAATACCGAGGCGGTGACCCGGCTCGATCAGCTTCTCGAAGGCGCGGAGCACTGGGAAGAGCTCGCTGGGCACATCGAGTTCCAAATCGACAACGCGTCCGATGCTCTTGAGCTTCGCCAGCGCCTGGGCGCGCTGACGCAGACGAGGCTCGAAGACCCAGCACGGGCACTCGATATCTTCGAGGACGTGCTGGCCGATCGACGCGACTACGCTCCGGCGCTACAAGCGGTTTCCCGGCTCGTCGAGGACGAGGATCACGGCCCACGCGCCGTTCAGATCCTCGAACCGATCCACCGGGACAGCGGCGACTGGCAGGCTCTGGTCGGTGTCCTCGACGCCAAAGCGAGGCAGGCGGCGGACAGCTTGGACCAGGCCGAGACTTGGCGGGAAGTGGGCCAGCTGCACGAGACGCGCGGCGGCCACGCGGAGCAAGCCTTCGACGCGTGGGGTAAGGCCCTGGCCGCCGAGCCTGCCGACGAGGCGACGCGCACCGAGGTCGACCGGCTGGCGCGCGCGCTCGCCAACTGGGAGGCCTACATCGAGATCTGCGAGCAGGCTGCCTCGGCGACGAACGAGCCGTCGCTTCGGGGGACGTTCCTCAGGAGTGTCGCCGAGACTCAGGACCGCGAGCTCGGGGATCCGCGAGCCTCCATCAAGACCTACGGCCGGGTTCTCGAAGCCGACCCCGAGGCTGCAGAAACCCTCGACGACTTGGAGGCCCTCCAGGTCATGGTGGGAGATTGGGAAGGACTTGCGAGGGTTTACGAGCAAAAACTCGACCGCTCTCACGACCCAGAGGCGCGCGTGCAGCTTCTCGATCGGCTCGGTGGGCTCTGGGAAGAGCAGCTCTCGAACCCTGAGCGAGCGGTGTCGTACTACCAGCAGGCTGCTAGCGAGAAACCCGACGACCTGGCTGCGTACGTCGCTCTCGACCGGCTCTTCGCCTCGGTCAATGACTCCGAACGGCTGGCCGACGTGCTCGAGCGCCGAATGGAGCTCGAGGGGGAGCCAGAGGTACGAGTCGAGGTGGGCATGCGGCTTGCTGAGCTCTACGAGGCTCAGCTCGGCCGGCCCGAGGCGGCCTGCGATGCGTTGAGGGCGGTCGCAGAGGCGGCTCCCGAACATCGTGGCGCCTTGCAGGGCTTGAGCCGTCTCTACGAGCGGCAAGGCCAATGGCAGGAGCTCGTCGAGGTGCTGCAGCGCCGGACGGATACGGCCGCGCACGAGTCCGAGCGCGTCGAGCTCACTCACCAGCTTGGCAACATCATGGAGCGAGAGCTCGACGACGAGCTGAGCGCGATAGCGGTGTACGGCCAGATTCTTCGGATCGACCCCGCGCACGAGCCTTCGGTGCAGGCACTGCTCCGCATCACCAAGCTTGCCGACTACCGTGAAGATGCGGCCGCGGTCCTCGAGCCCTATCTCCGGACCCAGGAACGGTGGAGCGACCTCGCAACGCTGCTTCGGCTGCGCGCCGACGCAATGGCCGACCCGCACGAGAAGGCGGAGCAGTTGGTGGCATTGGCCGAGGTGCACGAGCAGGGCCGCAAGGACCCGAACGCGGCGCTCGATGCGCTGCTGCAGTCGATCGGTGAGCGACCCGACGATGACGAGATTCTCGACCGTGCGGAGACTCTTGCCGCGAGCTTGCAGCGATGGCCGGAGCTCGTCGACGTCGTGTTCGCGGAGGCGGGTGCGAGCCTGGACGCGGATCGAGGCGCCGCCCTGTACCAGCGCGTCGCGCGGATCTGCCACGAGGATCTCGAGGATTTCAGTAAAGCGATTGATGCACACGAGCGCGCGTTGTCGTTGTTGGGGGACGAGCCATCGATCCTCGAGGCCCTCGATGGGCTTCTTCAGGAGACGGAGCGATGGGAACGCCTGCACGAGGTCATCTCACGTCGCTTGGATTCTCGCGATGCGGACCGGCCGACACTGCTTCTCCGGCAAGGGCGGCTTCGCGCGAGCCACCTCGGCGACTTCGAGGGCGCGCTCGGCGCCTACCGAAAAGCGATGGAGCAGGAGCCGGGGCGCGACGATGCGCTCGCCGCGGTGCGTAGCCTGGCCCAACAGCCGCAGGTCGCAGGTAGTGCGCTCGACTTACTCGAGGAGTACTATCGCGATACCGGCAATGTCGAAGAGGTGGTGCGGCTCTACGAACAGCGGGTCGAGCTGGCACCGAGTGATGCCGATCGGGTTGCGCTTCTCACTGAGGCCGCTTCGATTTGGGAGCATGAGATCGGCCGTCCAGAGGAGGCTCTCGCCGCGATGCGAGATGCTGTACGCACGGATCCGCGTGACCGCACGCTAGTCGATTCTCTCGAGCGCCTCGCCGAGATGTCCGGGCGTTGGGCGGATCTCGACGGCTTGGTCGACGACATCGCCTCGCATGGAGATCTCGATCGGCGAGAGCTGTACGAGCTGCGGCTTCGATCGGCTGGCTGGTACCGCGACCACCTGTCCGACATGAGCAGCGCCGAAAGAGCACTGACCGAGGCGCTTCGGCTCGACCCGGAGCCGCTCGAGGCCCACGCGCAGCGCGTCGCGTTGATGCGAGATCAGGGAAGGACGGCAGAGCTGGTCAGCGGGCTCCGCGCCTGGGCGGAGGTCGAGCCGAGCACCGACCAACGCAACGCGCTTCTGCGTGAGGCTGCCGAGCTGGCGCACCAAGAGCTTTCGAACCCCGAGTTGGCAGCGGATTGCTATCAAGAGCTGATCGCGATCGACCACGATGACCTGGGCGCCCTCCGGGCCCTCGGCGACATCCGCCGGGCGCAGTCGCGATGGAATGAGGTCGTCGGGTTGCTGGAGCGGCAGTTGGAAGTCGTCGTAGGGGAGGAACGCACGCTCGTGGCGCAGGCGGTCGGCCAGGTCTACCTGGATCACCTCGATGACCCGAGAGCGGCGATTCGGGCCTACGAGACAGCCCTCGAGCTAGACGAGAACGATCCGACCACGATGGACACGCTCGAAGCGCTCTATCAAGACAACAACCGGCTCGAAGCGCTCCGCGCGCTGCTCGAGCGCCGCGCGGACGCGGCCGTCGATGAAGACCGCGTCGCGCTACAGCTCCGCCTCGCGCACCTCTACGAGCACTCGTTCCGCGACCAGGCGGCCGCCATCACCATGTTGCAACAGGTGTTGAGTGCGGACCCTGACAACGAGGCCGCAAGCGCCGATCTCGACAGGCTGTTGGAGGCCACGGGTGCGTGGGATGATCTCATCGCGCTGCTCTCGTCGAAGGTCGGCCACGTGTCCGGCGAGACGCAGCGTGGCTTGCTCGAGCGCGTCGCCGAAGTGCACGACGTCAAGCGGGGTGATGTCGATGCCGCCATTCCCATTTACGAGCGCATCAACTCGGAGCTCGGCGCAGACGAGCGCTCGCTTCGCGCGCTGGCCGGGCTCTACGAGCGCAAGGAGAGCTGGACGAAGGTCGCCGATACGCTGGAACAGCTTTCGGACCGTCTAAATGGCCAGGCCGCCATCGATCTGTCGAACCGCGTCGCTGACCTTTGGGAGCAGCAAGTCGGTGATGCCGAGCAAGCGGGCCGGGCGCTTCGCAGGGCCTACGAGCGATTCCCTCAGGACGCCCGGATTCGCGAGCGGCTCAAGGCTTACTACGAGGCAGACGGTGACTTCCGTGCGCTGGCCGAGGTCCTGGACGCTGAGCTTCAGGCGGCGGCCTCGGACGGCGACCGCCTGGCGCTCCTACGCACGATTTCGGACGTCTACCGCGATCAGCTGGGCGATCCGGGGATGGCGGCAGGGTATCTCGAACGGGCTGTCGAACTCGACAGCGAAGATCGGGGCGCTTTGGTCCCGCTGTGTGATCTGTACATCGCCGCCGGCCGCCAGCCGGACGCGGTGCCGATCTTGCGGCAGATCATCGAGAGCTTCGGCCGGCGGCGAAGCAAAGAGCTCGCGATGCATCACCACCGTCTCGGCCAGGCGCTAGCGGCGATGGGCGACGCGGAGGGCGCGCTCGCGGCGTACGATGCGGCCTTCAAAATCGACCTGACCAACGTTGCGATCCTTCGGGATCTCGGTCAGATCACGCACGCCAAGGGCGACCTCGACCGTGCGCAGAAGAGCTTCCGGGCGCTGCTATTGCAGAAGCTGGAGCCGAACTCGGGGATTCAGAAAGCCGACGTCTACTACTACCTCGGTGACATCGCGGCGAAGCAGGACGATAAGCGCAAGGCCATCACGATGCTGGAGAGGGCACTCGCGGAAGATGCCAGCCACCAGCAGGCCTCTGAGCGCCTCGCTCAGCTGAAGGGTTGAATGATGGCGATGGGAAAGGTCGCTATCGACGGTCACGTCGTCGATAGCGATGAAGCGCGCGTGTCGGTCTTCGACCGCGGCTTTCTCTATGGGGATAGCGTGTTCGAAGTCTTTCGGACGTACAGTGGCGTGCCGTTTGCTCTACAGGAGCACTTGGAGCGCCTGACCCGGTCGGCGAGCTGTTTGAGGATTCCGATGCCGGCTTCGATCGAGGTGCTCTGGTCCGAGGTGCGCGCGACGCTCGACGCCGCAGGTGAAGGTGAGTGGTACGTTCGTGTCGTGATTACGCGCGGCACCGGTCCACTCACATACGACCTGTCGACCGCCACCGCGCCTCTTCGCGTGATCATCGTTGCGCCGGTGTCGGTGCCTCCCTCTGAGCACTACGAGCAGGGCATCGCAGTGTGGCTACTCCACGCCTCGCGTCCGACTGACGACGAGCGCGCATCAGGCGCCAAGGCGTCCAACTACCTCGCGAACCTGCTTGCCGTCCACGAGGCGAAGCAGAAGGGGGCGCAAGAGGCGCTCATGCTCGGGCGCCGCGGTCAGGTTCTCGAGGGTGCGTCGAGCAACATCTTCATCGTGAAGGATGGGCAGGTGCGCACACCCGCGCCCCAGCCGGGGATCCTCGTCGGGATCACCCGAGCGACGGTCCTTGCCGCCGCAGCGGCCGGGGGGATCGAGGTCGCGGAGGCCGAGGTGCGCCCCGAAGACTTGTACGGTGCGGACGAGGCCTTCATCACCAGCAGTATCCGCGAGGTAATGCCGGTCGTATCCGCCGACGGGCGGAAGATCGGTTCTGGAACCCCTGGTCCCGTGACCAAACGGCTCCATGAGGGCTACCTGAGGGCTGTGGCCCAGGCGACGGGGGAGGGGGTTTGACCGCCCGCCCCCCTCGCACTAAAGCTGCGCGCTAGGACGATGTCGGATACCAGCAAGACAGAAGCGCGGCGGCAAAGGAAGCTTGCCAGCCAGGGTAAGGACCGGAAGAAGAAGCTCGAGAAGCACGGGACCACCCCGAAATTCCCGATCCATCAGGACAAGGCGCCCAAGGCCGACGCCTGATCCCCCGGCTCGACACGCGGCCGTAGCAGACTGGAGCGAAGCCCCGTGGGCGGTGCAAAGCGCCGGTTTTACGGGGCGGGGCCCCGAGCCCCGTGGCCAGCCGCAGAGCGCCGGTTTTACGGGGTCAGTGCAGGGTGTGCGACTCGCCGTCGTGCTCTACGATCGGGACGCCCGCTTCCGTAGCTGCGTCCGTGGCTGGGGGTGGGTGCGACAGTGGTGCAGGCGGAGGCCGGCTTGCGGCCGCCAGCGCTTCGAGCTCTTCGCGATGTGCCATCTGTTTGAGCTTCAGGTGGTGATAGCGGCGCTTCCGACGGTACGCGAACACCACTAGAATGGCGGCGGCTACCCAGATTGTGGACCCGGCGAGGAGAGCGGGGAGGATTCGGTACCTAGTTCGTAGGCTGTCTCGCCACTGCCGCTCGAGACCCGCCCGTGTCCAGCCATAGCCTGCCGCGAGGGCCGTATCGAACGTCTCCCCGCCGCGGAGCGACTGAATCAGGCGGTGGAAGCGCCGCTGATCGGTGTCGCTACGGCGCAGGAATGCAACGACATCCGCGCTCTGAGCATAGGCGATGTTCACCTCGTGTGGGTGATCGGGAAAATATTTGTCGAGCTCGGAGAGGCGAAGCATCGATCGCTGGGCTGCTGCTCGAAGGAGCGACTCCATACGTGGAAGCAAGCGCGCCTCGGATTGATGGATGGCGACGCCCTCGTTGAACCAGCGAGGCACGGGGTTACCCCGCACGGCGCGGTAGAGAGCGATGTGAGAGAGCTCATGAACGAGCACGACCTCGAGGTCTGGCGGCTCCCAGGTCTGCGGCGCAGACATCGTGAGGAGGATCACGCCCCAACGTGAGTAGGCGACGCCGGTCGCATAGTCCGGCGGCGGGTAGCCGACCGGAGCCATCGCTCGCATCTCTCGGGGGTTGCGCGCGACGCGAACTGTGAGATCCGCATCGATGACGACTCCGAAGTCACTGATGACTTTGGCCCAGTGTTCGTCGAAGCTCTCCATGAGCTCTGCGACGCGGTCTCGCTGCGACTCGGGAAACGTCCAGGCCACTCCACCCATACGTTCGGTTTGATACCCGTCGAGCGGCGAGGGCAGCGAGAGCTCAGGCGCCTGCTGAGCGGCTGCGCCAACGGAACCTACGGTTACCGCGATCGCACAACAAAATGCCCTGAAGAAAGCTAGATGGGGTCTACTCTTCACCGGGTCTAAATCTTAGCAGTGGTGGCGCTGCTTCGTTAGTACGACGTCGATCAATGATGAGGTAGGTTACACCTCCGGCGATGAGGGCCCCGGCCAGCAAGTACGGCCATGCCTTCTTCATCCTGCGTTTTGCCCTCGATTCATCGGCCGGCTGCTCCGGCGCATTCACCTTCTTCGATGGGGCCGGCGGGGGAGGTGGAGGTGGTTGGGACCATCGTAGCTGCGCTTGGTCCGCGCGGCTCTTGATGAACTCGAGCCGCTGCGCGGAGGTGCTGTCGTCGAACCGGAGCGCTCCCTCATAGAACTGTGCAGCGCTGACGTCGAAGACTTCGATCAGGATGGCGCCTTCGCGGCGCACGACGAGCAACGCATCCGCACCTGCGATGATACCGATGCGCTTGTACGACGTGAGGTCCTTGCGAGATTCGAGGCCGAGCCCACGACGAATGGAGCGCAGGCCTTCGAGCCCATCGTCTTCGGTAGCAGGCTCACCGCGCATGGCGACCCGTAGGGCGGGGTCGGTGGGGATGCGGAGGCCGGAGGAGGCGGCTTCGGTTTCGATGAAGGCGGCCGTGTTGCGGAGGGTCTCGTCGGGGTCGCCGGCGACGACGGTCGCAATCTTCGGCAAAACCGTCCCCCTGCCAGTGTCAGTGTCAGCGTCAGTGCCAGCGTCAGTGTCCGTGTCAGCGCCATGCAGATCCCGGGCCACGGGCCTCGGGTCCCGGGCCCTGGGCCTCAGGACTCGCGGCCCGAGACTCGCGCCTCGAGACTCATGCCCCGAGACCTGAGCTCTCCGCTTCCGCGTCAGCGCCGGTGCCGGTGTTCGGTTACAACCACT
>CAZHPJ010000109.1:0-8081 GCA_964534585.1 uncultured Sandaracinaceae bacterium
TTCACCGAGACCCTTCGCCAGGAGGCATGGGGGTACGAGCACTACCGCGTGCTCGAGCTCAAGGAAATTCTTGCAGAGCTCGATGTGTTCTTGGACCTCCACTCTGCCGGCATCGCCACCCCGCCGTTCGGCGTCAGCAACGGAGAAGGGCCGATCGACGACATCGCACAGCAGGTCGGCATCTCGTTCCTGGTGCAGTCCTGGTACGGCCTCGCCGACAAGGTGATCATCGGCTTCCTCAAGCTCGCAGGTGTGCCCGCGCTGTCGGTCGAGTGCGGCTCGCACGACGACCCGGAGATCTCGGACAAGGCGCACCGCATCGCAATGAGCTTCCTGCGAGCAACCGGCGCCATCGACGATGGCAAAGAAACCAACGGCAACGAGGTGCGCACGGTCCACGTCGTCGAGACGATCACCAAACCCAGCGAAGATTTCGGTTTTGGCTCACCATGGAAAGGCTTCCAGCAACTGGAGCCCGGCACGCTGGTCGGCCGCGATCGAGTTACGGAGATCCGCGTAAGCCGCCCTTGCTATGCGGTGCTGCCCAATGAGGATGTCGAAGTCGGGGAAGACGTGATCTACCTGGCAGTGAACACGTAGGTCGCACGCTGGCCCTGACGCTGGCCCTGACGCTGGCGCTGACACTGACACTGTCTCAGTTGGTGAGGTCGAAGCGGATTGTCTTACGCTGACCGGCGCGCAGACGAACGGTCCGTGTCTCCGACGGACTGCCCTGCCCCGCGCTAACCTTGTAGCGGCCAGGCTCGAGCGATGCGTTCTTCAAGGGCGCGGAACCTCGTGCTTTACCGTTGATCCAAACGCTTCCCCAGGGAGAGACGAGAACAGTGAGCCGCGCCGGGGCGGGCGGCGCAAAGACAGGTGGCGTGGCGGCATCGGTGGGATCTGTAACACCCCCGTCGCCGGCCACCGCGGTTGCGCCGGACGCGCTCTGGGTGTCGGGCTCGACCTGAGCTCCCGATTCGGTGTCGGTTTCGCCCACGGCGCCGGTCGCGCTCTGGTCACTCTCGCGTGTGGGGGACTCCCTTTCGACCTCGGTACGGGGCCAAAGCGCGAAAGTGGCCGCGCCACCCGTAAGCAACAACAACACCCACGCGGCCCTCTTGCCGAGCTCGCGCCTCGTCCAGCCGCCAGGCTCTGCCGTTCCCGGCACCGGAGGCGGAGGTGTGTCGCTGGTCCTCGGGGTCTCGCTTTCGGCGAGCTCCTCTGCGTCGACGGGCGTGTGCTGCGCGCTGCGATCGCGCGCCGCCACCACCATCTTCCCGAGCTTTCGGCGCAGATCGGGTGGCGGGACGAACTCATTGAGCTGCTCGACCAACGCGCCAGCGCTTCTCGGCCGTCGTTCTGGCTCCGATTCGATCAGGCTTTCGATGATTCGACACAGCCCCTCCGGCGTTCCGGGGGCGAGCTCACAAAGCGAGGGATGATCGCCTTCGATGATCAACATGATGGTGGCCGGATCATGCCCGCCCTCATAGGGACGCCGCCCGGCCAGCGCTTCGAACAAGACCACGCCCAGCGAGAACAGATCGGAACGCCCGTCGAGCGGCTCTTCCCGGAGGCGCTCGGGCGCCATGTAGGGGAACTTGCCTTTGACGGCACTCTGGCGAGAAGCTTCCGCGGCTAGGTTGGCCACACCAAAATCGGTGAGCTTGATCTCCCCGTATTGGCTGATGAGGACGTTCGACGGCGAGATATCTCGATGCAGGATCCCGCCAACTCCCAACCCCTCAATGCCTTTTTCCGCGGTGGGATTGTGAGCGTGCTGCAAAGCCACGGCCAAATCGTACCCGAGCAACGCCACCTGATCGGGAGAGAGACGATGGTGCGCGTGGAGTAATTGCTGCAGGTCCGCTCCGTCGACGAGCTCGAGGGCCATGTAAAGCGTGCCCTCGATCTCACCGAAGTCGATCACCCCGACGATGTTGCTGTGATGCAGCGTGGCCGCTAGCCTCGCCTCCCGTTCGAACAGCTGGATGGAATCAAGATCGTCACGAAAGGCTGGTCGCACGAGCTTGAGGCAGAGGCGCTGCGAGAAGCCACTCCGCCCATGGCGAATCGCCTCAAACGTTTCGGCCATACCGCCGACGCCCAAGCGTCGTACGAGCTTGTACGGCCCGAAGTCTTCCCCGATCACGTCACCGAGCGATGTTTCAGAACCGACCTTCACCATGAGTGCGTCACCCGCGCTTGGCCTTGAACTTCTCCGGGTCGATCTCGAGCCTTGCCATTCGACTCACCAGTCCCGTACGAGAGACCGACAGCTCGCGAGCGGCCCTCAAGACGACACCTCCGCAAGCAGCCAGGGCCTCTTCGATGATCTCCTTTTCGTGGGCTTCCAAACCCGATCTCTGATCGGCGAGCCGTCTCCACTTGTCGCGCACCCCCTTCGGAAAGGGCTGGCCCGCCGGAGCTCGCGCGGGCACCGTAGTTGTAGATCCCACGCCAGGGTCCAGGTGGCGAGCTTCGATCACCGGATCTTCCGACCCGCTCGCTCGCGCCCGGTTCCGAGCTCGCTCCATCACCGCTTCGAGCTCACGAATGTTCCCTCGCCAGTCGAGACTCGGCGAGGTCAACAGCTCAGCAGTCTCACCGTCCAGCTCCCAGGTCGTTTGAACGTCGGTGCTGTTGAGATAGGAGACCGCAATCACTGGAATGTCGTGTCGTCGATCCCGAAGTGGAGGTAGCACGACCGGCACGGTCGCGAGCCGGTAGTAGAGATCTTCGCGAAAGCGCTGGTCCTCGATGGCCTTCGTGATGTCGCCGTTCGTGATCGAGATGAGGCGAACGTCTGCCCGCTTGGGCTCGCCCCCTTCATAGCCAAGCGGACGATACGTGCCGAACTGGGTAAAATCGAGGAGCAGCTGCTGGGCGTGAGGAGGCAAGCTGAGCACCTCGTCGAGGATCAAGGTTCCCCCCTTTGCAAAGTCGACCAAACCCCTCCGTTTGGAAACCGCACCTGAAAAAGCCCCACGCTCGTGTCCGAAAAGCTCCGATGTGATGGTGTTCAAGTCGTCGGCTTGCCCCAACAGAGCGCGCACGATGGGTTCTCTACCACTTGCCCGCGCGAACGCCGTAGCGAGCTGCGTCTTGCCCGTCCCCGACTCACCCAGCATCATGATCGAGGCCTTGCCGGCGATCGCAGCCTCGAGCTCCTCACGAATTGCCGACATGCTGTCGTACGCCAGGAGCTCATCGAGGCGGAAGTAGTGCTCATTGCGATCCCTCGCGCGCTCGACGAGGAGCTCTTCCTCCCTTGCTTCGATCAGAGACTGCTGAACGATCGCACCACCAAGCAGCGAACCCACGCATTCGACGAACTCCTGGACGGGATCGCGTGTTCCTTCATCGTTCGGAAACTCCAGGTACATCGAGCCGATCAGACTGCGATGCGCGCCCGAGGGATGCGACCAAAGCGGAACTGCGATGAACGACCCCTCCGGGGCATAAGGCACTGGGCCGGCGACGGTTCGAAGCTGCGTCTGCACCTCGCCCAACACCGCGGTCACATGCTCCGCGATCACAGCAGGAGAGACCACGAGGCTAGCCGTGCGGGAACGGTGAATCCTGCCACCTCCCTTCGTTTCGAGAGTGCTCCAGGCCGAGGTTGCGCCGAGCTGCGCGCACAGGGACTCGAGCGTGTCCTCGACGAAGCTTCCACTTCGAAGGCTCGAAACGACAGCGGTCACCACACCACGCATTCGTGGCCACGGATCTCCAGTCTCTCTGGTCGACATCAGGCGCCTAGGAGGCTACCTGCTTGCGGCTTTTCCCACTAGGGGAGATTGTTGCCCCAAATGTCGGCAGCCAAGATAGTAGGCGCAATGCGACGTCTGGTACTGGTTGCGGTCCTGAGCGTTTCGTTTGCGCCGCGGGTCGCCGCGCAGTCAGAGGATCGCTGGCTGATCGTCCCGATGACGATCCCCAGCGACTTCCCGATAGAGCCCACTGCATCGACGGTGCGTGCGGAGCTCTTGGAACGGGGCCTCAAGGTCTGGTCGCTGGACAACGCGGCCATGCAATTCGAGGCGAACGGATCTTCCCCGGCACCTGAGCTGACCGATTCGGCTATCAAGGAATGGCGGTCGCGTTCGGAGGCAGTCCTCGAGAGCTTGGTCCAGGGAGCTCCTTCCAAAGCGCTCGACCGATTGAATGAAGCAGCCTTGCTTTCGCTCGACACCGTCGCGGCGCTCAATCGGGAGTCGGGGCTGTCTCAGAAGGTTCTAGACACCTGCCTTCTTGGGGTTCGCGCCTTGCTGGAAACCGGATCCGAGTCACGAGCGGAAGCTCAAGCACGCGAGTGTCGAAGGCTCGTTCCGCAAGGCGAGCCGAGCCCGCACATGCACCCTCCCACCGCCTTGAACGTGCTCGGTCAGGTCGACACCGCACGAACGGAGCAAACCGGAGCACTCGGAGTGGAGAGCGAGCCCTCCGGATGCGCGGTGCGCCTCAACGGTTTGATGTCGGGTGAGACGCCTTTCGAGGTGCGCAACCTGTCTCCGGGCCGCTACGGAGTCCAAGTCGAGTGTGACTCGGATCGGCGCGGTCGCGTGCACTTCGCAGACGTGAAGACTGGGCTCGTCGAGGTTTTCGTGAATGGCCGCTTCGACCGCACAGTCGAGTCGCGCCCCTCGTTGCGGCTGCGCTACGCGAGCGCGCTCGACGAGGAAGAACACCGAAACGCGGACGCCGCGGAGATCGCTAGGATAGTCCCGTCTGGCGCCATCGTACTGATGTCTACCCCGGATCCAACAACGCTCGAGCTCGAGCTCATGAGCGGAACACCGCTACAGCGGAGAGCACTGGCTCGCGTCCACGATCGCCCCAGCGGTCCCACTCGTGGGGACATCGCACTTGCAGCTCACACGCTCATCGACGAGAAGTGCGTGGACCTGACAAGCCTGCCGCCGGTGGCGCTGTCTTGCGGAGACGAGCCGCGCGAAGCGATGGCGAAGGCCCCACCGGATGACGACTGGCCGGATACCCGCACGCCGCGCGGCCAGTTCATCTCCGGACTCACGCTCGTGGCAGCCGGCTCGGCCAGCCTCTTGACCGGTTATGTGCTGCTCGGGCCGCGCGCACGCGTCTCGGAGGACTGGGTGCGTGTGCTCGACGCCGGCGGTCAGGGGAGCGCTTCACTCCAGCAAAAGTGGTTCAACATGGGCGTCGGGATCGTCGCGACTTCGTCCGTCGGTGCCGCAGCACTCGTCACGGCGATGCCGTTGGCCCTGCCCAAACGAGCGAAGACACCTTGGTGGGCTTGGCTGTC
Organism: uncultured Sandaracinaceae bacterium; assembly: GCA_964534585.1. Lineage (GTDB taxonomy): Bacteria > Myxococcota_A > Polyangia > Polyangiales > Houyiibacteriaceae > SG8-38. The sequence goes on from CAZHPJ010000109.1 coordinate 5,288, forward strand.
CGGCGGGATTGGGGTTGGTTTCGCCGCGTTCTCGGTGGCCTACGGCGTGACCGCCGAAGACAAGCCGGGCGCCTCGTGCTCGATTACAATAGACGATCCAGCAGACGCCCGAATCTGCGTGAAGCGAAGTGAGCAAGTCAGCGTCGCCGTCCTCACGGGGTTGACCGCAGCACCCCTGCTCACGATCCCGCTCGTCTATCTATTCAGGCCTAACGACGCGAACATCACACCTAATATCGAAGTGAGCCGCTCGGGCGCGTACATCGGCCTCCGCGGCGAGTTCTGAGCGGCCCGATTGACGTTGGCCGGCAACGATTGTTGACGAGCGACAACAATCCACGGCTCCAAGGGACGCTTGCGCACAAAACGTGCGTGTTTTCCGTTGGCACGAACGTTGCTCCAAACCAGGGGGAAGGAGGCCAGTCATGCGTTATTTATTCGGATTTCTATGCGCGGTCGCGCTGGGCGCGGTTCCGCTAGTTGGGTGCGGTGAGACGGCAGGCGATGGTGGAGCTGGCGGCTCCGCGGGAACCGGTGGCTCCGCGGGAACCGGCGGTTCCGCTGGAACCGGCGGCACGGGTAACACGGCGACACTCACCGTCCTTACGTCGGCATGGGAGCCGGCGCAGGGAATCACAGGGCTCTTGGCAAGTGTACAGCTCTGCGAAACCGGCACCACCAACTGCGTGATGACCGATGCCGGCGGGATCGGAAAGCTACAACTGCCAGTCGACCAGGAGACCGGCTTCACCGTTGAAAAGGAAGGGTACGCGTCGTACTTGGTCTCGAAGGTCATCCCCGCGGAAGGGGCTGTCGTCGCGAAGGGCATGGCCACGGACGCACGCCTCGAGGACATGTGCGGACGCCTGACGTCCGCATACCCCATGGAAGGCACGGGGGCCATCTTCGTCGAAGATGACTCGGTTGCAGGGGCGACATTCGACCTCGTGGGTACGACGGGCAAGGCCTTCTACCGCGATGAGGACGCAAATTGGAGCGTCGACCTCACGGCCACGACATCGGATGGTGGAGGCGGCTTCGTCGAGGTCAGTCCAGGCGAGTACCAGATCGACATCGGTGGAACCGTAGAGAACTGCGTGCTGATCCAGGGTTGGCCTGGCGACTCGGAAAACACCGTCCGCGTCCCGGTTCGAGAGGGATACCTCAGCACCGCTTACTTGGCGTGCGACGAGGTGCAAGGAGGCCAGTGATGCGGCACGTATTCGGATTCATCTGCGGGCTCGCGCTCGGCGTCGTACCGATGGTTGGGTGCAGCGGCAGCGAGGGCGCGGGCGGCGCAGGTGGGTCCGCTGGAAGCGGTGGAACCGCTGGCTCAGGCGGCTCGGCCGGGACTGGCGGCGCTGGTGGAACCGGGGGCGCAGGCGGCATGCTCGGCGAAGCGTGCATGCCTTCCGAGCGGGAGTGCACCAGCAGCGAGATCGATCCCATCGAGGAGATGTGTGCGATCATCGTGCCTGATCAGGCGAAGGCCTGTGATGGAACCGAGAGTCTCGCGAACCCGACCAACTGCACGGCGACCGGCAACACGGTCACCCACCAACTCACGAAGATGCAGATCGCAGCCGACTGCAACGGGGGCTTCAACCTCGATGGCTGCGACGGTAGAAGCTGCGAGATCGGCGGTCTTGCCACAGCCGAAGGCGCGAACGGCGTCGACAATGCGCTGGGGGGAATCGGAATCGTGCTCGAGGGTACGGACTGGGGGAATCTCGGCATCCTGGACCAGCTGTTCCACGACGCGATTTGCACCGGCGTGATCGACATCGAGATCGAGGTGGACGCGGTCCCAGCAGAGCGCTGCGCCTTGGTGACGGTGTCGGCCGCTGGCATACCGGGCGACCCGATCCCCATGAACCTGAGTGACGATGGCTGCCTCAGCGGCACTCTCGGCACGATCCCCATCGGCCTTGGCGACGTCCAAGGGGCGATCGAGAATGCCGTCGTGCGCATGACGGTGTCCTCTGCGGGCTTCTCGGATGGCATTCTAGGAGGCACGGCGGACGAAACCACCGCCGGGGCGATGTTTGAGGAAATCCAAGGGGGTCTAAGCGCAATCGTGGGACAGTTCTTCGACATCAACGCCGACTTGTCGGGCAACTCGATGGTCGCTTGCGACTCGCTTTCACTGACCTTGGAGATCGGCGGGGATGCGGTTTGCTCACAAATTGACTGCGACGACGGCGACGTCTGCACCAAGAACGTGTGTAACCCCGTAGACGCCACGTGCGACCACCCGCCGGCGGAGGACGGAACATGGTGTACCGAGGGCTGGTGTATCGAAGGCGGCTGCGAACCGATGGGCGCCGTGGCTCCGCGCAATGAGCTTGGCCTCCGCGCGGCCATCCACAACGGTGGGGGCCCGTACACTTTCGACTGCGACGGTCCGACAACGGTGGTCATAGATTCGGAGATCGTCATCGACAACGACGTCATGCTCGACGCCGGCGGTAACCTCACCGTGGAAGGGGGCGGAGACCCACCGCATCTCTTCTCGGTCATCGCAGGCGTCACGGCAGAGCTTCGCGGATTCGTGATCCAAGGAGGCCCGGGCGTGCATGGCTCTGGGATTCTCAACGAAGGAATCCTGACGATTGCCGATTGCACGGTGTCGGGAACAAACGGCATTGAGAATGCGGGGGTACTGACGATGTCGAACAGCGTCGTCTCAGACAATCGGTCCGGCGTCTCGAACACCGGAACGATGACGATGACGGACGTCGTCGTTTCAGACAATCGGCCCGGCGTCTCGAACACCGGAACGATGACGATGATA
>CAZHPJ010000110.1:0-8078 GCA_964534585.1 uncultured Sandaracinaceae bacterium
CGTCCGGGAGGCAGCTCCTATCGGCTACATGCAGTTGGTAGTAATGCTCTATAAGCGCTTCGGATACTATTTCGTCGAGGCGTATAAAGGTGTTGCCGCCGTCGGTGGCCTCGGAGCAGCGACGCAAATCGCATCCCCCGTAAACGCGGTCGCCAGCGCACTTGCGATCTCGGTGAATCCTTACGCCGCTTCGCTGACGGCGGGCAGGAGATTCGACGAGTTGCGCACGTTCTTTCGCACGATCTTACGCAAGGCGCTCATCGTTCTAGTCCCGATATCGACAATCACCGCCTTGCTTGCCGATCCCGTGGTACGGGCGCTCAATCCGGAGTACCTCGATGCGGCGGCGGCCTACCGGTGGCTTACCTTCGCCGTGATTTGGATGTTTATCTGCCAAGTGTCGACGGCGGTGCTGATCGGCATGGGGTACTCGCGACTGATAGCCATCATCGTCACCGTGGACCTCGTCGTTTATACGGGGCTTGCCTACTGGTTGGTGCCGATCTACGGTCCCGAGGGCGCAGCAATGGCGACCTTTTTTCAAGAGATGTTGAACGCAGGGATGCAGGTGGGCTGTGTGCTTTGGGTGATGCCTCGCGCGAGCCGAAGAGCGCCTCGAGTGCCGGAGAGGCCGGAGTAGTGTCGCGGCAGCGCGTCGTCGTCGACGCCCGATACGTGCGAGAGAGGCCCAGCGGGACGCGGACGTATGTCGAGGCGCTGGTCCATCGGTTTCCTAGACTCGCACCCCGTGAGGATTTTCACCTCTGGGTGCATCCGGAGGCACCGAATCCATTGGTGGATGCGTCCAACGTGACGCAGGAAGCCGTTCGAGCAGCGGCCAACGGGCCGGCAACGCTGCTGTACCCGCATCGCCTGGGAGATGTGCGCGAGTCCGATGTATTTCATGCGACCTTCAACATCGTGGGCTTCACCTTGCCTTGCCCAATCGTCACGACGATTCTCGATCTCAGCTGGTGGGAGCGCCCGGACCTCAATGAGCCGAATCCCTTCCTCCGCCCGTTCGAGTATGCCTTCTACAACATAGGCATTCGCAGCGCCCTCAAGCGCTCGAACCGCATTCTCACCATCTCCAACGCCTCGGCGGATAAGATTCTACAGCTCGATCCAACGGTCCGTGACCGCTTGCAGGTGGCGTATTGCAGCTGTGGAGACGAGTTTGTGCCGCCAATCGATCGGGACGCAACTCGCGAGCGAGCGGCACGCTTGGTTGGAAGCGAAGCGGACTACTACCTCATCATCGGTTGGAATCCCGTGGGCAAGGGTCACGACGTTGCCATGGGTGCGTTTGCCGCGGGCGCTCCTAGGGAGCATCACCTCGTGCTCGTGCGGCGTGGCGCTCCTCCCAAAGCCTTCTTGAGGCTCCTCGTGAAGCTGGGTATCGAAGACCGTGTTCATTGGGTCGAAGGCGCCACAAATGAAGAGTGCGTCGTCTTGATGCAGTCCGCGCTCGCATTGCTGCAACCTTCCCGATACGAAGGATTTGGCATCCCCGCGCTCGAAGCCATGGCAGTTGGCTGTCCGGTGATCGCCAGCGACATTCCAGCGCTCGTCGAGGTCATGGGAGGCGCTGGGATCCACACCCGAGTTGGTGACACGGACGACCTTGCACGGGCCATTGCGAAGGTCAGCGCGGAGCCAGTGCTGCGCGCGGAGCTGCGCGAGCACGGCCTCGAGCGGCGCAAGGCGTTCAGCTGGGATCGGACTGCGGCCGCCACTCTCGAGGTCTTTCGCGAAGCTGCCGCCGAGGGGCCCAGACGCCATCCCGGTAACGCGCGCGCAGCGCGGGCATAGCCGCCGCGTTCATGACTGGCTCGGCCTCAGCTGGCGCCGAAGAGCTTGAGGTCCGCTTCCACCATCATCTCCACCAGGTGCTCAAACGTAACCTTTGGCGTCCAGCCCAGCTCTTGCTTAGCCTTGCTCGCGTCGCCGACGAGCAGATCGACCTCTGCGGGGCGGTAGAAGTCCGGGTTGACCTCGACGATAACCTTGCCGCTCTTCCGGTCACGCCCCACCTCGTCCGTCCCTTCACCCTCCCACATGATATCGAAACCGGCGACTTGGGCGGCGCGCTCCACAAACTCGCGCACGCTGTGAGCTTCACCAGTCGCGATCACGTAGTCGTCGGGCTCGTCTTGTTGGAGCATGAGCCACATCGCCTCGACGTAGTCCTTCGCGTAACCCCAGTCCCGTTTGGCTTCCATGTTGCCGAGGCGGAGCGCCTCAGGTGTACCCGCTTTAATTTTGGCCATGCTGATGGTGATCTTGCGGGTGACGAAGTTCTCACCACGTCTTGGAGACTCGTGGTTGAAGAGGATCCCGTTGCTCGCGTGCATTCCATACGATTCTCGGTAGTTCCGCACGACACTAAAGGCATAGAGCTTAGCTACGCCGTAGGGCGAGCGCGGGTAGAAGGGCGTCTTCTCGGTCTGCGGTATTTCCAAGACCTTGCCGAACAGCTCAGACGTGGATGCTTGATAGAAGCGCGCGGAGTCCAGTCGATTGCTTCGCATGGCGGCAAGCAATCGAAGTACTCCAGTGCCGGTCACGTCTGCGGTGTACTCGGGCTGCTCGAACGAGATGCCTACGTGAGACTGAGCCGCCAGATTGTATACCTCGTCCGGCCGCGTGTTCGCCATGATCTGGTTGAGGCTGCTCGAGTCTCCGAGATCGCCGTAGTGCAGCTCGAATTTCCTATGGCGGCGCAGATGTTCGATCCGCTGCCGGTTGAACATCGAAGTGCGCCGTACAACCCCGTGCACGAGGTATCCCTTGTCGAGCAGGAACTCGGCGAGGTAAGAGCCATCTTGTCCGGTAACGCCAGTGATGAGCGCGATCTTCGACATTTCCTGTCCTTGTAGCTACAGGTCAGGCGCGCGTCTGCCGCGCCCGTGCGGTAGGTTTCACATTCCGCGAGATGTCGTCAAGTGGTCCTTCGTCTATACGGGGCTTGCCTACTCGTTGATGCCCGTCTACGGCGCCAATGGCGCAGCAATGGCGACCTTCGACGCAAGCAAGGTCAAGCCGGAGCTGGGCTGGACGCTAAAGGTGAAAGCAGCTAGTGGAGACCATGATGGAGGCGGGGCCTCGAGCTCTTCGACGCTAGCTGAGGGCGAACAGGTCGTCAGCGCGCAGGTGATGCTCTATGTCTACGGTAGAAGACGTCAAATCAAAGATTAGGGTCCTCAACCCAGAGAACAAGTTCTTCAGGGAGCTTGAGCTGACGTATCAACAGCAACACTTCGAGCGCGAGCAACCGCAATCGTATCTGCAACGGATCTGTGAGCTCTTCGCGGCTATTGGAGGAAAGACAATCGTGGAGATCGGCTGTATGCGCAACGTGCTCAAACATCCGATCGAAGAGATTCATCCCGAATGCTGCAACGACGGCCATTCTACCTACGTGTGGTGCACGACCGGGGCCAACGTCATCTCCGTGGACATCAGCCGACGGGCCGTCTGGCGAGCCCGGAGAAGCTGCCGCGAGTTCGACAATTGCCGGGTTGTCCGCGCCGACGGCCTCAAGTTTCTCGAAACATGCACAGGCATGATCGACCTGCTCTACCTCGACGCCTGGAACGTTCACGCGCACATCCCTTACGCCGAGAGTCACCTGATCGCCTATCTGAAAGCCAAAGACAGGCTCAGCGAACGCAACATCATAGCCATCGACGACACCGACATCGCCAGCGGTGGAAAAGGGAAATATCTGATTCCCTACCTACAATACGAAGGGTACGAAATACTCGTCCAAGGTCGGCAAACCATCGCGCTTAGAGAGACGCCCTGATTCGCGAGGGCATAGTGACGGCTACACTCGGGCGCGACCATGGGAAAGACGGACCGGTTTTTTGAGCAGCTGGCGAAACTTCAGTTTCGTCGTGCGGGAGTGCTTGCTGTCGTTGGGGCGCTCATGGCGGCCCTTGCGCTGCCGCTGGTCTCCAACCTCGGCCTGAACAGCGATTTCGAAGCACTGCTTCCCGAGGACAAGCCGAGCGTCATCGATCTCGAACGGATCCGCGACCGGGTAGGGGGTTTCAATACGCTGACGGTCGCGATCGAGTCCAAAGACGTCGACGCCATGCAGCGTTTCGCCAAGGACCTGGTCCCTCGTCTTCAGCAGCTTCCGTCCGACCTCGTGCATTTCGTGGATTGGAACATCGGCGCATACGAAGACTTCGTTTGGGACCATCGCTATCTTTACGCCTCGCTCGAAGACCTCGAGCAGGCGCGAGACGACTTGGACGAGCGCCTCGACTACGAGCGCATGAAGTCCAATCCTTTCTACGTCCGGCTCGACGATTACGTGCCGCGCGACCCGCGTGAGATACTGGAACGAATTCGAAACGAAGCCGAGGAAGGCAAGAAGGAGATGGAGAAGTATCCGGGCGGATACTACATCCATCCGGATCGAGATCTGCTCGCCATCTTCATCCGGAGTGATCTCGGCGCAGGGAACGCGGCCGGCATCAAGCGGCTGATCTCGTCGATCGAGGCGGAGGTCCAGGCACTCGACCCATCGAAGTATGCCACTGACCTCACGGTCGCATACGCCGGCAATCTCGTGGTTTCCAGCGAAGAGCACGAGGCGCTCAAGAACGAGCTCGTGTTCGCTATGGGGTTGACTGTCGCTCTCGTTCTACTTGCCATCCTGATTTTCTTCCAAAGCTGGCGCGCTCCTTTGATCTTGGGCGGCGCATTGGCCGCGCCCGTAGTAGTTACGTTCGGGTTCGCCGAGCTTGCCGTCGACTACCTGAACACCTCAACGGCGTTTCTGGGCAGCATTGTGATCGGCAACGGCATCAATCCGAGCATCATTTGGCTAGCCCGCTATTTCGAGGAGCGTAGACGCGGCCACGAGGTTCTGGACGCGCTGCGCCGCACACATCGAGGGGTGTGGCTCGCGACGTTGACCGCTTCTTTCGCCGCCGCAATCGCATATGGCTCGTTGGTGATCACCGATTTCCGGGGGTTCCACGATTTCGGTATCATCGGAGCCGTGGGAATGGTCCTTTGCTGGATCGGCGCGATCATGCTCCTTCCAGCGGTTGTCGTGCTCAACGAACGCGTCAACCCCTTGGTCCGCAAGTCAGACAAGCCCTCTAGGAATTTCTATGGTTCGTTGTTCGCGTGGCTGGCCTTCCTCAATCCGCGGGCCATTTTGGGGATCTCTGTTGTTCTCACCATCGTTTCCGCAGGTCTCATCGGACGGGCGGTCGCATCCGATCCCTTTGAATATGATTTTCGCAATCTGAAGTCGGTGCGCGAGGGTTCCACGATGGCTCGCTTGATCAACGATCGCGCCGGGGAGATCTCGACGGGCGCGCAAAGAGGTGACGGTATCGCGGTCGTCGTCGATCGGGTTGAAGACGCGGTGCGGCTCCGCAAGGAGCTTGAGCGTCGTAGCAACGAGGAGAATGCGCCTTGGAGTGAGGTGTATTCCATTCAGTCGCTTTTGCCTGACGACCAAGAAGAGAAGATCCCAATTCTAGCGGACATCCGAAAGCTGCTTCTCGACTCTCGCAAGTATGTCGATGAGAAAGACCTCGCGGAAATCGACGAACACATCCCGCCAGAAACCATCGAACCTCTGACCTACTCCGACGTCCCCGTCGAGGTCGCGAGCATGTTCACCGAGAAGGATGGCACCCTCGGCCGCATCCTCGTGGTGACCCAAGCCGAAGGGTTCTCCACTTGGGACGGTCGCTATCTCATTCGTTGGTCGGAGGCGCTCCGTGACCTTCGAACAGAGTCCGGGCAACGGCCTGCCCTTGCAGGGCGCGCGCCCGTCTTCGCGGACATGATTTCCGCGATCTGGACCGACGGACCGAAAGCAATCCTGGCTTCCTTTATTGCGACATTGCTGCTGGTGATGCTTGCATTTAGAAACCTACGACAACGCCTCTTCACCATGGTGGCATTGCTGTTGGGGATCGCATGGATGGCAGGAACGATGGCGCTTGCAGGGATGAAGCTCAATTTCCTGAACTTCATCGCGTTTCCCATCACGTTCGGCAATGGCGCCGACTACGGCGTGAACGTGATGCGGCGCTACGCGTCGGAAGGCGACCTTCCGAACGAGGAGCGTGTTCGCACGGCCATAGAGGAAACCGGCGGCGCGGTCGTTCTCTGCTCGCTGACGACCATCATCGGCTACTTGACGTTGTTTACGAGCGCAAACCTGGCCCTCAATTCATTCGGCGCAGCGATGGCGATCAGTGAGGTCACCTGCCTGCTGGCAGCGGTCGTCACGATGCCGACGCTCCTGCTTCGCTTTCATCCGAAGAAGTAGATCAGCAGGACGCATCAAGCGCCAGTGCCAGACGTTCAGCCAGCCGTGAGCGTATGGGCCAGACATGTCACCGAAACTTGCCAGCAAGCGCATTCCAGCGTAGCCGCGGCACCATCACCACGGCCTCTCGGAAAATGTTCCCCGACATTTTGCTCTGCCCCGCCCGTCGGTCAACGAAGACGATGGGCACTTCGGCCACGCGGAAGCCCTTGAGGACGGCGCGGTAGGTGAGCTCGATCTGGAACGAATAGCCTTCGGACCGCACCTCATCGAGGTTGAGCGATTCGAGCACGGTGCGACGGAACGCTTTGTATCCACTCGTGAGATCCCGAACCTCGAGCCCTAGGATCGTGCGGCTGTACAGGCTTCCGCCCTTAGAAAGGAAACGACGAAACGGGCCCCAGCCCTCGACGTCGCCCCCCGGTATGTTCCGCGAGCCGATGACCAGATCCGCCCCGCCCTCGAGCGCTCCAATGAAGCTCGGCAGGTACTTCGCATCGTGGGACAGGTCGGCATCCATTTCGAAGATGTACTCGTACCCACGCTCGAGCCCCCAAGCAAAGCCGGCAAGATAGGCCGTCCCCAACCCCCGCTTCCCCGCGCGATGCATCACTTGAATCCGAGGGTCCCGGGCGGCCATCTCCTCAGCCAGGTCCCCCGTTCCGTCGGGAGAGCCATCGTCGACGACCAGGATGTGGACCTCCGGCAACACCTCGAAAACGCCGGCGGCCAACGCTTCCAGGTTGTCGCGCTCATTGTACGTCGGGGTCACGATCAGAGTCCGCGCCATGATGACCGGCCCCTGTAGCACAAGCCGCCCAACGAATCGACCTCGCCCGGCGCAAGGGAAATTCGTGAGCAAGGCCGAGACTCAGCCGAACATGCGTTCGGTCTCTTTGCTCACCAGGCGAATCGCAGCTCGACGCGGGAGGAGTCTGTTCAGAAGAGCCGCTGCGAAACGGTTGCGGGGCCCTGAAACACCCCGGGGCCGCTGCCCGAGGTCGCGAAGAGCTTGCTCGGTCACTTCATCCGGTTGCATCGGGCGGGCAAGCCAGTTGGTCGGAATCCGATCCGTGGAGCCTTCGTAGTTCGGCGTGAGCGTCGCCCCCGCCACGCAAGCCAAGACGTCCACCCCCTTCTTGCCCAGCTCGTACCACAGCCCTTCAGCGAGCACGGTGTCGTACGCCTTGGTGGCTGCGTAGTTCGCGACCATCGCGGTGCCCTGGATGCCGCTCAGGGAGGACATGAGGATGATGCCGCCTCGACCGCGTTCCGAAAGGCGTTGGCCGAAATAGTGGGACACCAGCAGGGGACCGCGCACGTTGACGTCGACGGCTTTGAGGTGATCTTCGACCGGATGGGCAAGGAATGGTCCGACCGGTGAGTACGCGGCGTTGTAGATCACCAAGCCCACGTCGAGATTTGCTGTCGCGTCCCTCAGTTCGTCGACAAAATCGGGAACGCCCAAGTCGAGAGCTTTCACTTCGACCTCGACGTGGTGCCTTTCGCGGATCTCCCTAGCGAGCTCTTCCAGGGGTCCCGCGCGCCGAGCGACGAGCACCAGGTTCAACCCGTGATCCGCAAGCCGGCGAGAAAACGATGCGCCGAGCCCTTCGGACGCACCGGCGATGACGGCCCAGGGCCCATAGCGCTGATGAAACGCGGTCATCGTAGAAGTGCTCACTGTGCGCCGAATGGGTTTGGTTTCCACATGCGCACGCCGAGCAAGATCGGCACGATTGCGTATGGGCCGTTGAACGCCCAGAAG
>CAZHPJ010000111.1:0-8075 GCA_964534585.1 uncultured Sandaracinaceae bacterium
TTCTCTCGGACATCCTGGGCAATCGCCCCCTGAGCTCCCTCGCGGTGCTTCGGATCGCGACGGACGTCCTCGACGCCCTCGATGCGGGACACGCTCAGGGACTAGTGCACGGCGACCTCACCCCGCAGAACATCATCGTCACGCGCGAGCGCAACGGCCGACTTGGCGCACGGGTGGTCGGCATGGGCGCAGTTCCCCTAATCCGAGCCAATCCTGAGGCCAGCGCCCATGCCGCACACACCGGCTCGGGCAAGCACGCGGTTGCCTACATGGCGCCGGAGCTCTTCGGCAGCGGGACGTTCGACGCCGGCGCAGACCTCTATTCCACGGGTGCGTTGCTCCACCACATGGTGGTCGGCTCGCCGCCGGTCGGCTGGGAATCCGACGAAGGGTTTGACGACCTCCCTGGCCTGCCCGATGTAATCGGGCGCGCAATGGCCAGGCGTCCACGAGATCGATACCCCGATGCGGCGTCCATGCGCGCCGCCCTCGAATGGATCGAGGTCGAGTCAGCCAAGCAGAACCCTCAGACGCAAGACATCGCACCGTGGATGGAAACCTCGCACGTCGGCTCGATCCCCGTGCCTTCGCTGGCATCGACCCTCCCGCCTACACACATCAGCAGCAGCCACCCAGCCGGCAAGGTCCTCAGCACATCGGGCGCGCGGCCGATCCCCATCGAGCCGATCGCAATCAAAGAGCTGGACGTGGGTAACGACCGCCGATGGCTACAAATCGCCCTTCTGTTGACTCTGCTGGGCACCCTCGTCTTCTCGGGCTACTGGTGGAAGACGCAAACCAGACCTAACCAAGAAACGCTCCCGCCGGACCCCGAGCCCAACGCACAACATGTCGACTAGTCCGCCAACCTCCGCAGCCACGGACGAAGAACTGATGGACGCCTACGTCAATGGCGACGACGCGGCCTTCCGGTTCTTGTTCGAGCGGTACGCGCCGATCCTGCTCCGCCTCACCCGGCGGCACCTTCGCGACGACCAGCTCGCCGAAGAGATCGTGCAGCAGACGTTTTTCCGGCTTCACGGCGCGCGGAACGATTTTCGGCGCGGCTCGAAGCTGCGCCCGTGGGTCATGACCATCGCGATGAACCTCGTCCGCGAGCACTGGCGGAGAACGAAGCGGCGCAAGATGACCACCCTCGAGGTCGACACGCGGGCCGCACCGGAGGCGGATTTCATGCCCATCGAGCTCCGCCAGCGTTCCGAGCTCCTCCACGGCGCCCTGGAGAAGCTCCCGACGAGCCAGAGAGAAGTGGTGGAGCTGCATTGGTTTCAGGAACGCCCATACGCGGAGGTGGCGGCAATTGTAGGGACTTCCGAGGGTGCTGTACGTGTTCGCGCACATCGTGCGTACACAACTTTGAAACAATTGCTCACTTCGGAAATACGTGGTGATGAATGACTAGTGGTAGCGACAGACCCAACGGCGGCCTTGGCGAGCGTCTGCGGGAGCTCGATGCGGTCGAGGTCGCGGACGACGGCGCGGCTCTGGATCGCATGTTCGGCGAGTTGAAGGCGGAGTGCGACAAGAGCGACCGAACCGTCACCGGCTTTCTCAGGAGCCGTTCGACGATGGCACGGCGCCTGATCGTCCTCACCGTATTTTCAGTGCTCGCCATCATCGGCTGGTACGCGTTCCCGCTCGTGGGCGATCAGGCTCGCACCGCACAATGGGCTGTCAGCCTCACTGCTTTCTGCGTCCTGTTGTTGCTATCGATGTTCATGGTCACACGCCCTGTACACCTTCCTGCTCTTCCTCGTTGGCAATCGATGTGTTTGGCTTGCGTCGCGGTCGGAGCGACCGTCGTGGCTGCGTTTTGGCCACATCCCGCAGCGCAGGCCGCCACGCTCAATCCGAGCAGCGGAACGATGGCCGGCGCGTGCATGGGGATCGGGCTCCTGCTGGGCATTCCAGTCTATGCTTTGCTCCGCCTAGTGGATCGCGGAAATGCGCTCGGCAGCCTCGTTGCAGCGGCAGCTGCCGGCGTCGCTGGAAACTTCGTGCTCAAAGCGCATTGCTCCATTGCCGGAACCTCGCACGAGCTGCTGGGGCACGCCTCGGTCGCACTCGTGTTCGTGTTGGGCCTGGGGTTGGTTCACCATTGGACCCCGTCTAAATAGGATCGAGCGCGCCCTCCAAAAGGCCGACCAGGAACGCCGCCCACAAGAACGAAAAAAGGGGTATGCTTCCGGCCCGCGAGGAGGATCTGTGAGCGAAGAGCTGCGTCGCGACTTCAGCGAAAAGGGCATCAAGAAGGTCAAGGTCGGAGGTTTCGACATCGACGGGCTGCTACGGGGCAAGTACATCAGCCTCGAAAAGTTCTGGTCGGCGTTGGAGAAGGGCTTCGGCTTCTGCGACGTCATCTTCGGGTGGGACGTCTGCGACCACCTCTACGACAACGCAAAGGTCACCGGATGGGAGACGGGCTATCCGGACGCCTTGGCCCGAATCGATGCGTCCACCTTTCGCGTTCTCCCCGACGCTCCGGACACCGCGAATTTTCTCGTCGACTTCTACACCCAGGACGGTGAGCCCCACCCCGCATGCCCCCGCAATCTCCTCAAGAAGGTGATTGGGCGAGCGAGCGACGCCGGCTTCACGGCGAAGTTCTCCGCGGAGTTCGAATTCTGGGTGTTTCGAGAGACGCCGCAGTCGCTCAAGGAAAAAGATTTCCGCGGCCTCGACCCATTGAGCCCTGGCATGTTCGGTTACTCATGGGTGCGCGCAGGCCAACACCAGGTGTTGGTGGACGATATTTTGGACACCTGTGAGGCCTACGACATCGGGATCGAGGGGCTTCACACCGAGACGGGCCCAGGCGTATGGGAAGCCGCGCTCCGCTACGACGACGTGCTGGCTTCGGCCGACAAGGCCGCACTGTTCAAGACTACACTCAAGCAAATCTGCGCTCGCCACGGCCTGTCGGTCACGTTCATGGCGAAATGGAACGCCGACCTACCCGGTTCGAGCGGTCATCTTCACCAAAGTCTCTGGGACGCAGGGGGTCAGATCAACCTCTTCGCCGCGGCCGGGAGCGACAGCTTGAGTGAGATGGGCCTCAACTATCTGGGCGGCCTGGTCACGCTGGCACCCGAGCTTACCGCCTTTTATTCGCCGTTCATCAACAGCTACAAGCGTTATGTCCCCGGCGTTTGGGCCCCGCTGAACGCAACCTGGGGGATCGAGAACCGAACCTGCGGCTCGCGGGTCATTCTTGGGCCGAGCGATCACGCTACGCGCATCGAGTTCCGGCAGACCGGCGCGGACATCAACCCCTACATCGCAATCGCCGCCTGTCTTGGCTCGGGCCTCCACGGAATCTCGGAAAAGATCGACCCACCCGCCATGACCTCAGGCGACGCGACCGGCGAGAGCGACCCGGTACTTGCCCTTCCCCTCACGCTCGAAGCTGCGGTGGAACGCCTCCGGAGGAGCAAAGCCGCACGGCAGGCGCTCGGCGACGACTTCGTCGACCACTTCGTGCGCACTCGGGACTGGGAGTGCCGCCAGTATCGCAAGGCTGTGAGTGACTGGGAGCTCCGACGATACTTCGAGGCGGTATGAGGGGTTCACGATGCTGAAACGATTCTTGTCGGAACGCCCTCTTCGTCTGCCGCACATCAAACCCTATGTCCCTCGACCAAGCGATCCGTCGATCTTCTGGTTCAACAGCGAGCGCGACGACATCGTCTCTGACGTCGTGAACCGAATCTGCGCGGCTCACGAGTCCGACCGCGCACACCTCGAGATGGCGCTCAACGACGCCGCCTTCCACGAGATTCGGAGGCTCGAAAAGCAGCGCGACGACGAGGCGCACGACCGGCTCGGCTATTGGCGCTCGATGGTTCGCCGCATCGGCAAGATGGACGACACCGAGCAGCGGCGCGTGCTGCACACCATCGTAACCACCATGACCCGCGACGTTGCAGGGAACTTCGATCCGCGGGTCTACCGGTTTGCACGCCGGGCGGTGCCTCGAATGATCGGTGGCGTCATGGAACCGCGGCGCCTGATGGCCCCTGCACCCGAGGCGCTCGGGCGCGTCCTGAAGGTCCAGGGGGACCTGGACCACCTCCGCTATCTACAAAACGAAGGAAGCCTGGTCTTCGTTCCGACCCACTCCTCCAATCTCGATTCGATCGTGCTCTCACAGGCGCTCGAGATCTCCGGGTTGCCCCCCACCGTATACGGCGCCGGCAAGAACCTCTTCACGAACCCGATCATCAGCTTCTTCATGCACAACCTCGGGGCCTACCGCGTGGATCGGCGGATTCGCGTCAGCTTATATAAGGACATACTGAAGCTGTACTCCCAGGTAATGATCGAGCGGGGCTATCATTCGCTCTTCTTCCCCGGTGGCACGCGGAGCCGGTCCGGGATGATTGAGCGCCGTCTCAAGCTGGGCTTGCTGGGCTCTGGAGTCGAAGCTTTCACGACGAATCGCGTGCGGCGGGTCAACCGGCCGGTGTGGTTCGTACCGACCACCATCAACTACGCACTGGTCCTCGAGGCGGAGACCCTCATCAAGGACTGGCTCACGGAAGAAGGTGAAGCCCGATACATCATCGAGGACGACGAGTTCTCGCAGATCGATCGCTGGTTCGCCTTCTTCCGCAAGGTGGTGGGGATGCGTGGCGCCTGCATCATTCGATTTGGCGAGCCGATCGATCCGTTCGGCAACCGTGTCGGCGACCGTGGCCAGTCACTGACGCCCGGCGGGCGGGAAATCGACCCCGGCGGCTACGTCGAGCACCGAGGGAAGCCCGTCATCGACCCAGCTCGGGATGCGGCATACACGCGGGAGCTCGGAGAGGTGCTCGCGAGACGCTACGAGGAGGACACGGTCCTGATGAGCACACAGGTCGTGGCCCACGTGCTGTTCCGAGATCTCGTACAATCGACCCCCGGGATGGACTTGTTCGCGAGGCAACGCCTGCGCGGCGAGGTAGGTCTCGACTGTGAAACGCTGTGCCAAGAGCTCGGAGAGGCCCGCGACCGTCTGCTCGAGCTCGAGGCCAAGGGCCGGGTGAGGACCAGCGACGTCGTTAGGGAAGACACCCCGCGCGAGCTTCTCGAACGGGCGCTGAGCATCTGGAATGGCTATCACAGCTCCACCGCCGCCAAGCTCGAGGGGGACCGCATCGTGATCGGCGACCCCTCGCTACTGCTGTACTACCAGAATCGCCTCGTATCCTTCGCCGAAGCCATCGCGAGTCCCGACCAGTTGCAAGCGGCATGCGAAATCGAAAACCTGGGAGTTCATCGATGAGCCTTCGAATCGGAGTGGTCGGCGCTGGAGGGTTTGGCCGTGCCATCGCGCAAGCGTCTGCCCGGCATGGGCACGAAGTCGTAGTGTGGAGCCGGCAGGATCGTGCGCTTCCGGAACCGATCCGAACGTCAACCGACATCGCAGCCATCGGAGACTCGGAGCTGATCTTCGTGGCGGTGCCGGCACACCACGCCGTAGGCGTAGCCGAGCAGCTCGGCGAAGTCGTCGATGGACGGCACTTGATGATTCACGTCAGCCGCGGCCTGGTCGGGGCGGAGCTCAAGACCATCACGCAGGTCATTCGCGACAAAACCGTGTGCCGCCGAATCGGCGCGCTCGCCGGGCCACTCGCCGCAAACGCGTTGGCCGAAGGACGGCCGAGTGGGGCGATTCTCGGAACCGGCTTTCCGGAGCTGACCGAAATGGCGCGCGAGGCGCTTGGCGGAGCGGGCCTTCGAATCTACCACACTTCGGATGTAGTTGGTGTGGAGCTCGCGAGCGCGACCGTCGGGTTCCTAATGGTCGTGCTAGCGTACGCTCAAGAGGTCGGCGCAGAGCCCAGCACGCTCGCGGTGCTCGCGACGCGGGGTATGGTCGAGGTGTCCCGCGTCGGGCAGACGCTCGGAGCCAAGGAAGCGACGTTCATGGGCCTTGCGGGCCTCGGCGACCTCATCGCAGCCGTGGCCGGAGATCAACGCCCGGAATTCCAGCTTGGCCGTGCTCTGGCGAAGGGCGCCAAGCTCAGCAAGGCCAGGGGTAAGATCGGCGCTTATGTCGAAGGCATCGACGTCGCCCGCCACTTGATAGAGCACGCACGGCGCCTCGGACTGGACACCCCCATTTCTTCGACCTTCGTCGCCCTGTCCGAGGGTCGCACAAGCCCAGATGACGCCATTCATGCGCTGATGGGAAGGCGTGTAGGCAAAGAATGACCGACACGCAGAGCTTGATGTATTGGAGCTTCCCGACCCGCGTGGTGTTCGGCGAGGGCGCAGCCGCGCAGTGCGCGAACGAGGCACATCGACTCGGAGCAAAGCGTGTGCTCTTGGTCTCCGATCGTGGGGTCGAAAAAACGGGTTTGCTCGATTCGATCCGAGGCGCTCTCGACGCCGCCGGGCTCCCGAACGAGTCTGCGCTCGACATCTCGTCCAACCCG
Organism: uncultured Sandaracinaceae bacterium; assembly: GCA_964534585.1. GTDB lineage: Bacteria > Myxococcota_A > Polyangia > Polyangiales > Houyiibacteriaceae > SG8-38. The sequence continues at coordinate 6,444 of CAZHPJ010000111.1, forward strand.
CTCGAATCCGAAGTGCTCGGTGCGGCTCGGGTGTTCGACGGCTTCGAAGCCGACCTGGTGCTGGGTGTGGGCGGTGGCAGCGTACTCGATGTCGCCAAGCTCGTCCGCCTGGCGGCAACGCACCCGGGGCCTCTCGCCGAGTACGATGATGCCATTGGAGGCAGTGAAAAAATCGTGGGGCGCCTCCCGCACATGATAGCCATCCCGACCACCGCAGGAACGGGCAGCGAAGTTGGCCGCAGCAGCGTAGTGACGATTCAAGCCACCAACCGCAAGACGGTGATCTTCTCGCCGTTCCTTCTGCCGGAAGTCGCGATTCTAGACCCGACGATGACTCGAACCATGCCCCCAGGCATGACGGCGGCGACGGGCATGGACGCCCTTACCCACTGCATCGAGGCCTACGCATCGAGCGGCGATCACCCCATGGCCGACGCGATCGCGCTTGGCGGCGTTCGCCTCTGTCATCGCTCGCTGAAGGCGTCGACCGACGACGGCGCCGACCTGAGGGCGCGCGGAGACATGCTCAAGGCCGCCATGATGGGGGCCGTTGCGTTTCAAAAAGGCCTCGGCGCTTGCCATTCTCTCGCCCACCCGCTTTCGGCCGAGCTCGGGATGCACCACGGGCTCGCCAATGCACTTTGTTTGCCGGCCGTGCTCGACTTCAATCGCGTAGCGGTCCCCGAGCGCATGGCCGAGGTCGCGCGGCGGCTCGGCGTCCGCGGCAACGACGAGAGCACGTTGTCATTCGAATGCGCGGGCGCAGTTCGAGCGCTTCGGAAGTCGATTGGGCTGCCCGCGGACCTCCGCTCGCAAGGAGTTCAAGAAAGCGACCTGCCACGCCTAGCGGCGCTTGCGTTCGCCGACACGTGTCATGAGCTGAACCCTCGTCGATGCACCGAAGACGATTTCCTCGCCCTATACAAGGCGAGCTTCGACGATGGCTAAGCGCAAGAAGGGGAAGCTGGAGTCGGTCGCAAAGCTGCTGAAAGGCGTCTACCCAGCGCCCGATCAACTCGAGGCAGCCAAGGTGTTCGCCTGGTGGAGCCGCTCGGTGCCCCCCCGAATCCTAGAGCATGCGCGCCCCGTTAGGCTCTCCCGCGGCGTTCTGATCGTACACGTCAGCTCGGCGGTATGGGCCAATGAGCTGCACTACCTGTCCGACGACCTACTCACGCGGCTTCGCGAGCATGCACAGATGAGCGGCGTCGAGCGGATCCGCTTTCAAGTGGGACCGCTGCCCGACATCCCCAAACGCCCACCAGACGCGCCACCGCCGCCTGAACCTGTGCGTTTGGCTTCGTTGCCGGACGAGCTGGGGCGGGCATTGAGCCGGGTGCAGGATGATGGGTTGAGGCGGGCGATTACCGAGGCTGCGACGACTAGCTTGGCGAGGACGCGGAAGCCGAAGGACTGAACACGGTCGTCAACGATGGGTCGGACCCTGAACGCCTACCTGACTAGGCGCTTGGCGGCGGCACGTCCCTCGGCTCGTTGGCACCGACGCTATTCCATGTGTCGACTTCTGCAGGCGTGCCGGGGCACGGGGAACACGACACGGGGATCCGACGAGCGGCTCGGCTTGCAATTGTGGTCGGATGAACTTGAGAGCGTTGACCACGCAAGCCTCCC
>CAZHPJ010000112.1:0-7920 GCA_964534585.1 uncultured Sandaracinaceae bacterium
GAATAAGCAGCGCCAGATGCCACCCAAACCGTCCACGGAACCGGGTCGACTCCACCTGCTGCGAATGCAGAAATATTGGAAGTGGTTCACGGAGCAGGCGCGCCCCGGGTACGTAGCTTCAGCGCCACTCTTGGGCGTTTTCGTCTACTTCGTAGCCATCGATTGGGCGAGGCTTTGGGCCCTTGATCGGCACGCCCTTAGGGCCCGTTGGGTCCTTGGGGGTGCCGCCCTCGATCGGTTTAGATGTTGGCGCTTGGATTGGCTTGCCGGATGGGGCGACCTCGGGACGCTTGGGCAAGGGTTCGACGACGTTCTTGAGCTTTGGCTCGGGTACGCCTGGATCGGATTCGATGATGACTGCGGGCTCGTAGTTGATCTCGATGACGGTGGACGCGGTCTTCGACTCCGTTTCGTCCAACGGTTCCAACACGACGGTTCCGACTCGCTCCTTGATGCAGCGGAGGGCTGCCGCCGACAAACCGGAGCCATGCGCCGAGGGCTCGATGACCATTCCAGTCGGCCGCACGATGGCGGTAACGCTAATTCGAATCGTCGTGGGACTACTGGCCACAAAATCTCGTACGCAGTCACTGGGCGCCCCGACGGCAGCCTTGAGCTCCGCCCCCAGGTCGCGTTCTTGCTCTTCCTCGGTCGTCCCGACGATGACCGACCGCGGCTCACTCGGCTCCGGCGTTGGGGTTTCCACGCGCGCCCCCGACGGGTCGGGGCGCGGTTGATAGACCTCGGTCGGCTCCACGCCCTTGTGCGCCCCGCGCGCGGGTTCTGCCCCGCTCTGGCAACCCAACGCGAGCATGGCAGCGGCACAGCTGGTCCAAGCGCGGCTCATGAGCGCATCTTAGCTCGCAAAGCCGATCCGGGATACCTCATGCGCTGGGCCTCACCTATCGGCGCCAGGCTGCACCGATCGAGAAGCCCCAGTATTGGTCCAGCGCGCCACCGGCCACGTATGGCGGATCGGGCGGCACGGGGTTGAAGTCAAACCAGTACCGACGGTAGTCGATGCCAATGCGGATCTCAAAGCCTTGCGGAAGCGCGTAGCCCAGCATCAGCATCGCATCTACGCCGTTGGCGGTAGCCTCAGAGAACCACAGACTCGTGCCGATCCCACCGACGGAGAATACACCACGAAAGGCAACATTCGTCGCCACGATGAAGCGCTCCTTCTTGCCGACGCCAACGCGGAACCCTGCGCCGATACGAAAAAACTCGTACTTCACGCTTGGAATCCCCGCCGTGTTGTCTTCGCCCGGCACGGGCGGACCCGGCAGGCCGAAGCGGAAGGTATGCACGCCGTAATCGACGACGAGGAACGGCTCCCATTGCCCCGTCGGGTAACGCCAGCGCAAGCCGATCAAAAATTGCTGAGACTCCGTCGGGAACTTTGCTCCACCACTATCAGCACGAGTCGAATCGAAGTCGAACAGCCTCTCCCATTCGAAGTCGATGCCAAACTGCGCCCCCACGCCGGACGTAAAGTGTGCGCCGGGATAGTACTGGAACTTCGCGCCAACGCCTGGACCGATGTTGAGCTTGTAGTCGCGCAGGTCGCCGCGAAGGTCGTCTGCGTATCCCAAGCTGCGGTGCAGCAGACGGAAGTCCAGCTCGATGTCGACCGCGGCCGGCCTCTCCTCTTTGGCGCGCTTCGTCTCGTATTTGACCTTGGCCTCGCCCTGCTTCGAACCCTTCTCGATCGGGGCGGCGGTCACGTCCGTGACCGGGACGAGCGCCGCCGCCGGAGCCACTAAACCAAGCTTCTCGATGTCCTTCCGGAAGTCGGAACCGATGCTCGCCTGTACAGACTTCGCCAACGCGGCTGATGTGCTCGCGTCGTAGAAGTGCTGGCTGATCACCGTAGCGCTGCGGCCATCGACCAGGCGAACGTACGCAGACCACGCGCCATCTTCGTGCAAGACGTCACCCTCAATGAGTCCGCTTACCGCGAGGGCAGCCGCAGGCGAAACGTGCCCGCCGTCCGCTTTGAGGTTGGCGCCCAGGCTCTTGGCTTTCTCGACGAACTTCTTGTTCGGAAAAAGCTCGACCGGTTCCGGGCGGAGCCCCCGTACCACGGAGCCACGAATCTCGCCCGCTTGCGCGCCCGCGAAGGGCCTGACGACAAGTCGCGGCTGGGTGGGCGCCGGTGGCTCGCGTGTCGCAGTCACCGCTGCGCCGGAGCCAACTACCGGCATCCGCCCGGTTTTCATCAGTTGACCGACGATACGGCTAGCAAGGCGCGTGACGCTCGAAGACTTGGTCCGGAGCTGCTCGACTCGCTGGCCCCTCGCATTGCGCACCTCGACGTCTGCGATCCATCGGCCTTCGACGCGCTGGACGCGCGTTCGCACGAGCGCGTTGGCTTCGAGCTTCGCCGCCTGCCTGGCGTAGCCTTTGGTATTCTTGACGACCGCCGTAACCCGCTTCAGCGGAACGAGCCGAACGTTGGCCGCGCGCAGCCCTTTCTGTACGTGCTGCCGCACTTTGGATGCCTGAGAACCTTGGAACGGCAGCAATGCCACCGCGCCATCATCGGCAGACGCAACGTCCGCCAACGAAAGCAAGCTCAGCAACACTGCCAGCGCGCCGAAGCGCAACGATCGCATCGACTATCCCCCGTCCGGGGTTCCTCCACCGGAACCGCCCAAATCGATGATCCACTGTTGAAGAATCTCTATTTCATTCGCCGAGAGGCTGCCCTCGAGCGGCATCTGGGGCCCGCAAATGCCAGGCGTGACCAGAATCTTGTCCATCAGGTAACTGCCATCTGGATCGCCGGCCACAACCAAGATCGCGTTCTCGCAGCCAGCACCGACGGCGTTGACCTCGACTACGCGGCTCTCGACGTTCGGCGAGACGAGATCGAGCCCGGCCTGAGCCTGTGGTGAAGCGTCGTGGCAATTCGTGGTGCCGCAGCTCTCCGCTAGAATCGTCTCTGCATCCTTCTCCGTCGACCCGCCGTCCACGAAGTCCTCGGGATTCGACAAGCCCGCCGGGCACCCCGCGAGCATCAATGACGAACACGCCCCAAACGTAAGTAGAGCGAGGCGCTTCATCTCGCGTGCTGATCCCCCCGAACCATCCCCTAGAGCCTAGTCAGCTATGGCACCATTCGTCGAGTTCTGCAGTATTATTGTGTACGCAAATGCACTCAAAGGCGATTGAGTGCCCAGTCGTATGACTGAAAAACCACCTCGAAGCTCGAGCTCCGAGCCTGCTCGACCGCTGCAGCCACGTCGGGCTCGGCAAACGCGAGGATGAAGTCCAGGATGGTCGCGGGCCGGCTCAAGCGCCGAGCATGCTCCTCGAAGTCGGGTCGATACCATTCGAAGATCGCGGACAGCTGAATCTCCTTTGCCTCGTCGTCGACTCGGACGTACGGCGGGTTGGAGCAGAAGGCCCGTGTCACGGCGTCGAGTTGGTCGTCGAGTTGCGCCGGTTCGAATGCGTGCGGCATGAGAGCGGGGCATGACTTCGACGCACAGTTGACCGCGGCATGAATGCGCGCATCGACGAAACTGCGGATCACGTCGTTCTCGAGGTCGTAGAGATTCGTCGCGCCCCCGTCGAGCGGAAAACGGAGACCGTAGAAAAAACCGAACCCCGCTCTCGGATCTAACCAACCGCGAACATCGTGTACCGTGTCGATTGGCCAGTTGTCGACGACCGCGAACAAGACGAGCGCATTGTATGCATTGATGTAGTACGCAAGTCGCTCGGGCTCTGTCGTGAAACGTTCCGGGGTCGCCCGTGGCCCTATCCTTCCGAGCGTCGCGATGAATCGGCGCAAGTCACCCTCCTCGGAGAGAACCGCGTCGTAGTCGACGCCAGCCGGGTGTACCCATCGGCCGAGTGCTGCGTTCCACCAGGTATAGTCAAACCCTACGGGCGGCTGCTCGATCGGCTCCGCATCGACCGTGACTGATCGCAGCCCGAGCCCCTTGACAGTGAGCATCCCGGCCGCTCCGACGATCAAGGCGATCAGAATCACGATCGCCCACCACCGCCCGTACCAATGCTGCGGCCGCGCGTTCACGTCCGGAGTATTGCACGGGCCACCGAATCGTTACATGCCTTCGTCCAATAACATGTCGAGCATCACCATTTGGCACAATCCCCGTTGCAGCAAGTCGCGGCAAGCCTTGCAGCTCATCCGTGATCGTGGCGTCGCACCGACGGTCGTCGAGTACTTGAAGACACCGCCCTCGGAGGCGGAGCTGTCCGACGCCTTGGAGAAACTCAGGCTCGAGCCACGAGATCTCATGCGGAAGAAGGAGGCGGCCTACGACGAGCTGTCGCTTGGCGATGAAGGGCTGACCCCGGCCGAGCTCGTCACCGCGATGGTCCAAAACCCGCTCCTCATCGAGCGCCCGATCGTGTTCCGCGGCCAGCGCGCCGTCATAGGACGACCACCGGAAACTGTGCTCGGACTACTCGACTAGCCAATGCCGAGCGACGCGGTGGTAGGCTGCATGGGGTGGATGTAGCAGGCCCGTGTTTTCGTAGTAGGCTGCGCCGGGACGATGGACGTTCACCTTCTGGCCACGCTCCCCCTCTGGCTTGCAGCGTTCCTGCTGTCGCTCACATGTCACGAGGCGGCGCACGCCCTCGCTGGCAGTCTCGGCGGCGACTCGACGGCCGCCGCTCAGGTGACACTCGACCCTTTGCCACACATCAGGAGGGAACCCTTTGGCACACTCGTCGTGCCTATTCTATCATTCTTCTTGCAAGGCGGCGGTTGGATGATCGGCTGGGCCAGCGCGCCGTACGACCCAGCCTGGGCCAACCGTCACCCGAAGCGTGCAGCCAGCATGGCGGCGGCCGGCCCCGCCGCGAACTTTGCCCTCGCACTGCTCGCCGGAGTTGCGATTCGTATCGGGATGAGCGCCGGTTACTTCACCCTGCCCACCGAAGGGATCACCCTCGAGACCCTCGCAACCGCGCCGTCGGGCGCCGCCCAAGGGTTGGCGCTCTTCTTGAGCGTGCTCTTCTCGGTCAATCTCATTCTCGGCAGCTTCAATCTGATCCCCCTGCCCCCGCTCGACGGGTACGCCATCGTTCCCCTGGTGCTGAATGACCGGATGCGCGACCGGTGGTTCAGGCTGTTTTCCGGCAGTGGGGCCTTGATGGGCCTGATCATTGCCTGGATCCTTTTCGGCCGTTTGATGCCACCGGTCTTCAGGATGGCGATTGGGTTGTTGTATACGGGCATCTAGGCGGGACACTTCGGCGTCCAGCCGCCATCTCGTGGTACTCTGAAACCGTGCGATGGATGGGGGTGGTACTCGGGTGGGCGCTCTGGCTCACGGCGCCGGTCGTGTCGGCCGATGCCGCGGACGCACACTACCAACTGGCCAAGACCTTACGCACTGAAGGCCGGTACGAGGAGGCGCTCGCAGAGATCGATCTTGCGGTGGCCGCAAGGCCGAGCTACGCGCAGGGGCATCTCACACGCGGCTCGATCTTGCGCAGGCTTGGCCGCTACGAAGACGCGCTCGAGTCGTTCAAGCGCGCAATCGAGATCCAGCCCAAGGACGGCAGGGGGCACGGGCTGGCGGGTGCCGCGCTGCTGCGGCTCGACCGCCCCAAGGAGGCCGTGAAGCACTTAGAGAAGGCCACAGCGCTCGAACCCGAGCACGCGACCCATTGGCTCAACCTCGGCGTCGCCTACCGCAAGTCGAAGGACAACGGAGCGGCGATCGTTACCTACCAAAAAGCGCTGAAGATGCTCCCGAACGATCCTCAGCTGCTGAACAACCTCGGCGTGGCACTCCGTAAAGCGCGACGCTACGACGAAGCGGTCAAGGCGCACGAGCAAGCGACCAAAGCAAACCCATACGACCCGGATGTCGCGCGCAACTTAGCCATTTCCCTGCGTGGAGCCAAGCGGTACAAAGAAGCCATCCCGATCTACATCAAGGCGATCGAGCTCGGCGACGGGGGATCGCCCGATCTCTTGTTCGACTTGGCGTCCTGCTACGAAAAGGTTGGCAACACCAAGATGGCGATCGGAACCTTCCGGCGGTACATCAAAGCCACCGAAAAGAGCGACCCTGAAGGGGCGCAGCGCGCCCAACGAGCGGTGGAGAACCTCCAGAAGAGATAGCGAGGTCGGAATGCTCTCACTGGATGAAGAAGCTGAAGCCAGCTTCGATGCTCCAGGCATGGTCGGGCGCGCCGGGCGGCATCTTGAAGTACCGCATCCATCGGCCGCGTACTTCGAGACCCATCCATGAGAGGAAACCATACCCGAGCCCAGCGAAGGCGCTGATGGTACCCGTGCCCTCGACGCGTGTCTGCAGAGGAACGCCGAGGTAGCCCCCGGCAAAGGCGCCTGAGAGGCGAAGCTTCTTGATGTTCGTGCGGAGCGCGACGAGGCCGCCGCCGCCAAAGCCTGGATCGTCGAGAGGCCAGCGCTTGCCGAGCCATTGGAAGTAGCCGCCTATGTGCAGAGGCCCCGCCACTCCGTAGGAGCCATCCAACCAGAGAGTCGGCTGCCACTTTCGTTGACCCGAGAACTTGGTTAGCGTGCCGCCGAAGACTCCGTCGAACACTACGAGGTCCGTATCCGCCGAGGCCGTCCGTGCTGAGCCCAGTACCGCCCCGAACACCTCCAACGACGCCAGCAGAACGAGCATGGGCATGAATCGCTTCACGCCCACGCCTGTTACCACAACTCAGGTGGCGACCCACAAAACCTGCCAGCCTGGATGGTGATTCAGCCGACGGTAGCCTCGATGATAGCGTCGGAAACGTCGAACTTCCTGAGGAACTCCGTACGGGCTTCCTTCATGTGGCTGACCCATTGCTGGTAGTCTGCGTGCCGCCCACGGCCCTCATAGAAGCGGCGTGGATCGAGAATCTCAGCCGGCACCTTTCCGACGAGGTCCGCATTCTCGGGCGCGTCGACATCGACGATCTCGTAGCCGAAGTCGGGGTCCTTCTTCCACTTGATCGTCTCGCTCAGCAGCGCCTCTAGCATCGCGCTCGAGTGCCGGATCTTGATGTTGAGGGCCTTGTTCTCTTTGGCGTCATTGGCCTCGCCACCGATGTAGCCAGTGTTCATCAGCCACATCGTGACGCCTGGCATCGTCGCTGCAAGCCCGGCGAATCGTTTCGCCTGCAGCCCGTGCTTCGCCGGAAAGAACGGCTGAGTAAATGGCGAACGCGTCTTGCCGCGGTCCTTGCCAGCCGCACTGGTCTTCGAGGTTTCGCCTAGCATGAAGTAGCCAGCAGCCTGGTCGGGCGAAGTGAAGCGAACGATTCCCGGCATCGCCGCATCGTAGCCCTCGTCGCGGTTGAGGATACCCATCGACTTGACCTGCGGAATGTTGTGCAGGTCCGCAGCTTCGGGAATCGAGCTCATCGGCACGATCGAGCGACCGTTCTGCGTCCAGACGACGAAATCCCAGCCGTCTTCGGGAATACCCTGAGTGCTGACCACGTCGTCGACATTCACCCCACCGGCAATGTATTTCTCGACGTTCTCGGCGTTGGCGCCAGTGGCGATCAGGATGTCCCGAAGCCGACTGACATCGTCTACCGAAAGAACGCCCTTGCTGAAATCGAACGAGCCATCGGCCTCGAGGAACACGTTTTCGAGCCAGGCATCCCGGCCGGTCGTTGCGGTGAACAGAACCGGCTCGGTCTCGAACGACAGACCGTCGGTCTTGGCAAAGCAGCCGTTCTCGGTAATCGACAGCGCGCCATGTGGCCACAGCGCAACCATGTCGTCCTGAATCGGTTCGGTGAGATCACCTTGCTTGGAGAATGTCGTGGTGGTTTTTCCAGTGCCCGACAGGCCCATGATCGTCATGGTGAGCTTGCTGCCGTTCGCCTTGGTAACTGCCTTGGCGCCTGCGTGTAAAACCAGCCCGCCCTCTTGATACACGCGGTGGTTGAGCATGC
>CAZHPJ010000113.1:0-7895 GCA_964534585.1 uncultured Sandaracinaceae bacterium
AAGAAGACGCGATTCACAACGCCGTGTTGCGCGCGCTCTTGCGACGCGACGCGGAGACCGCACACCTCCCGCTCTTGGTCTTCGAGCCAAGGCGGCGCGTGCGTGAGGAGATCGAATCCGAGATTCGAAGCTTCGGTCTTCCGGTGTCGAGCGTCGATTCGCTCGACGACGCTGTTCGTGAGCTGGAAGACGAAGACACCGAGTATGCCGGCCTGGTCATCCACTCGGTAACGCATGACGCGCGGTCAATGGACGTGGTCGAGTTCTTCACGCAGTCCGAAAACCTCCGAACGATCATCTTGCCGGAGCCCGACGGTGCACTGTGTGAGCGAGCCGAGCGCCTTGCCAAGATGGCGCAGGTCCGGGTGCCACGCATCTGGAGCCGCACCGAGCTACGGCGCGCCCTGACCAATTAGTGCCTGTCGAAAGGCACGATTTCGAGCGATCTCACGCCGGGAAGCCCTTCGAAAGAGCTCGCTACCTCACTCGCAGTGGCGACCACGACGATGACTAGGTCTCGGGTCGAAATCCGGGCTCTCGTAGCGTCGTTGGCCTCTTGTCTGGTGACACGAACTACGAGCTGATCGTATTTCTCGACGTAACTCCGCGGGATGTCCAAGAGCTCGACATCGAGTCGAGCTTCGAGGCGCTTGGACGGCGTGTCGCGGTCGAAGCAGTGACTGTTGATCAAGTAGCGCTGCGCGAAGCTGAGGTCGGCTTGCTTCGTCCCAGCGTCGACCCAGTGCTCCAACAAGTCTAGTTGTAAGGCCGCGCAGTCGGCAGAGTACTCGGCAGCCGGCGCGGTGGACATGTACCAGGCGTCGCGTTGCGTGGAATGAAGTAGGCGGCTGTGCGCACCGTAGCTCCAACCCCGAACCGCGCGCACCTGTTGCATGAGCGGCCCGCTGAAGGTGCCTCCGAACGCCGTGTTCGACACGATGAGCGGGAACAAGTTACGATCGCGCGTGCGCGCTCCTAGGGTTCCGATGAAGAGCTGTGTCTGCGTGCGCTCAGGCTTATCCACGATGACCACGTGGCGGCCACGGCGGCTGCGCGCCGCCGGCACGTCCGGGCCTTTTTGCTTGACGCGCTTAGCTCTGGGAAAATGCGACGCTACGAGCGAGCGGACCTCGGTGTCGGTGACGTCACCTGAAACCCCAACGAGAAATGCGCCCTTGGCTATGTTTCGGGCGTAGAAATCCTTTGCCTGCCGGAGCCCGATGCGCCCGATGCTGTCGGTGTGTCCGCTCGAGGTGCGGCCGTACGGGTGCTCGCCAAAGAGCGCTTCGCGAAAACACGCCGCACCCAAAGCGTGATCGTCGTCGAGCCGCGCTGTGAGCGCCGCTTGGGCCTGCCGTTTGAGCTTCGCGAAGTCGCTGGCACGGAGCGCGGGTTGCCATAGAACATCGGCCAAAAGCTCTATCAGGGGTTCCAAATTGCGGCGAAGCACTGTCGCGCGAACGCGGGTCGAGCGCATCGACACCTCGACCGACATCCGAGCCCCAAGCGTCGCTAGCCGCTCTTCGAATCGCTCCTGCGAGAGCCCGCGAGGCCCGCGGCGCATCAAGTGACCGGTGAGCCGGGCGAGCCCCTCTTGCCCCGCCGGGTCCTGAAGACTGCCCACACGAAGCGCGATCTCCAAATCCACGATCGGAAGTACGTCGCTCGTTTCGACGAGAATATTCATGACGCTTTTCGTAGGATCTCGACTCGCGTGCGACGAGAAGGACTGAGGTACTTCGCGACGGCCCGCTTCACGTCGTCGGCGGTGACGTCCCGGTAAGCCTCGAGGCGGTCGAACACGGCGGCACCATCGTTGGCGACGGTTTCGTAGAAACCGATTTGCTCGGCCTTGCCGCCAGCGGTCTCCATGCTGTGCAAGAACGAAAGCTCGAGTTGGCTGATGGCCTTTTCGAGCTCGACGGGGCTTGGGCCCTCGGAGGAGAGCCGGTCGATCTCCCGGTCGAGCAGCTCGAGCGCGTCTTTCATGCGCTTTCCCTCACGAAGAAAGATCCACATCTCGAAGAGCCCCGGGTCGATGAACGGTGAGATCGAACCACGAACGGACAGCGCGATCTCTTTCTCGACACAGAACAGTCGGTGGAGCCGCGAGCTTTGACCGCCGAAAAGCACTTCGTTCGCGATGACCAGAGCAGGGGTGTCAGGGTCAGAAAACGAAGGCGCGCGATACCCGATGAGGAGCTTTTCGGTTGGCGTTGGCGCTGCGAGCTGGTGAACACGCTCGGCGCGCTGTCGAGGCTCGTTCGAACGCATCGACGAGTCAGCTGTGGCCGCACCGGACAGGCCGCCATAGTGCTTCTGCACGAGGGAGAGGGCCTTCGGTTCGTCGAAATCGCCGGCGATCACGATGGTCGCGTTGCTTGGTGCATAGTGCGTTCGGTAGAACGCTCGGCAATCCCCGACTGTGAAGCCACGGATGTCATCCATCCAACCGATCGTCGGCCAGCGATAGGGGTGGCGGCGAAAGGCCTTGTCGTAGAGCAACTCGAGGGCCTTGCCTTCGATGTCGTCGTCGACGCGAAGCTTACGCTCGTTGGCAACCACTTCCTTTTCCGAAGTCACCTGCGGCGTCCGCAGCACGAGATTCGACATGCGATCGGCTTCGAGCTCGACGAGCAGCGGCAACGCATTCCGAGGGGCATTCTCGTAGAAGCAGGTCCAGTCGGTCCACGTCGCCGCGTTCGCCTCGGCGCCCGCGCGCTCCATCAAACGATCGAAGTCCCCAAGCGGGTGGTTGCGCGTCTCGTTGAACATCAAATGCTCGAACAGATGCGCTAGCCCCGTCTTGCCCGGTCGCTCGTGCCGCGAGCCTACGCGAAACCATGTGTGATAACTGACGGTGGGGGCAGCGCGATCGACGAGCGTCAGCACGGTCAGCCCATTGCCCAACCGAAAGCGTCGAAGCGTGAGTACGTCGCCGAACGTCTGGTCGCGCACGAACACCCACCGGGCGTTACGCTTTCGAACGCCGCGGTTGAGCCGTTCGATCAGGACCTGAGGCGCTCGCATGAACGCGGGAGCCTGCGCAGCCCACTGGTCGGGGTCAAGGTGACTGGATACGTTGCGAAAAGATGCTTGCCTTTTTCCGAGGTTAGGGGCTACCCGTTGGGTCTTAGGGACTTGGAAAGGCCGGATGAGGCCGAGCAAGGGAGCGTCGGATGAAATTCGCAGTGATCGGTGCTCGCGTGTTGCTGGGTTTGATTTTCGTGGTGTTTGGCCTGAACGGCTTCTTCCACTTCATTACACCGCCGGAGATGAGCGACCCTGCGGGGTCGCTCATGGGTGCGTTCATGGCGACCGGATACTTCATGATCGTGGTAAAGGTGGTCGAGGTGGTGTCGGGCTTGATGATCCTGACGGGACGGTACGTTCCGCTCGGGCTCATCTTGCTAGCTCCCGTGTCTGTCCACATTCTGCTGCTCCACCTCTTCTTGGACCAAGCCGAGTTGCCGATTGCCATCTTCATCATCGCGGCGCAGCTCTTTCTAGCTTGGGCCTACCGCGATTCGTTCAGCGGCGTGCTCCAAGCCAACGCCAAGCCAACCGGTCAAAGCTAGCCCTGCCTTCGCTTGACCTGGTCACGGGGTGCAGGTAGCTCTCCGGCCATGTCGGAAGTTCGCGTTCGGTTTGCGCCATCGCCGACGGGCTATTTGCACATCGGCGGTGTGCGGACAGCTCTGTATAGCTGGCTGTGGGCGCGGCAGCACGAAGGTACGTTCATCCTTCGGATCGAGGACACCGACCGTGAACGAAGCACCGAGGCGAGCATCCAGATCGTGCTCGAATCGATGCGCTGGCTCGGCCTCGACTGGGACGAAGGCCCCGGAGTCGGGGGCAACCACGGCCCCTACGTTCAGAGCGCGCGCCTCGACATCTATTCGGAGTATGCCGAGAAGCTGATCCGATCGGGCCAGGCTTATCGCTGCTACGCGACGAAGGAAGAAATCGCCGACGCGCGCGCTGCCCATCGAAAGAGCGGCATCAAGGACGGCTTCCGTTTTCAAAGCCCGTGGCGGGATCGCGCCGACGCGCCCGACGATCCGAACGCGCGCCACGTGGTTCGGTTTCGGGCGCCGCAGGAAGGAACCACCAGCTGGGTCGACGAGGTCAAGGGCGAGATCGACATCATGAATTCCACGCAGCAGGACTTCATCTTGCTGCGTCCGGATGGCATGCCGCTCTACAATTTTGGTTGCGTGGTGGACGACCTGACGATGGGCGTCACTCTCGTCGCCCGCGGTGACGACCACATGATCAACACTGCGCCTCAGATCCTACTCTACGAAGCTCTCGGCGCTCCTGTGCCGACGTTTGCGCACATGCCAATGGTGCTTGCGCCTAACGGCGAAAAGCTCTCGAAGCGGCACGCCGCGGTTGGTGTTCTCGAGTACCGTGACATGGGCTACCTCCCCGACGCTGTCCTCAACTACCTGGCGCGCCTCGGCTGGTCGCACGGCGACCAGGAGATCTTCACACGGCAAGAGTTGATCGAGTGGTTCGATTGGGATCGAGTGGGATCGACTGCGGGGCGCTACGACGCGAAGAAGTTCCTCCACGTCCAGGCAGAGCACCTTCGGATGCTGTCCGACGAGGAGATTGCGCGTCGGACGGTGCCCTTCCTCGCGAAGGTGGGAATCGAAGTCGAAGCCGACGACCCCATTCTCTTGAAAACGATCCCCTACGTGAAGCCACGCGCGGAGACCTTCGTCGGGGTCGCCGAGGCAGTCGACTACTTCTTTCGGGATGTCGAGTTCGAGGCCAAAGGTAAGAGAAAGTTCCTCGTGCCTGGCAACGCGCAACACCTCCTCCGTCTGGCGGACGTGCTAGAAACGGTTGAGCCGTTCACCAAGGAACCGCTCGACGCGAAGGTCAAAGCCTGGCTCGAAGACCACGATCTGCCGATGAAAGTGGTGGCGCAACCCGCACGCGTGGCGATGACGGGACGCACGAGGAGCCCGGGGCTTTTCGAGGTAATGGAAGTGCTTGGCAAGGAAAAAACCCTCACGCGCCTACGAGCGGGTGCCAAGATCGCTGCAACGGCAGAGGCGCCCCCCGGGTAGCTTCACGCCATATATCTCGTATTCGTGGAGCCTATGTTGCAGACCTTGGTCATCGTTCTTTACTTAGTCACGCTCGGGGTGCTCGCGCTCTACGGTGTGCACCGAAGCGCACTGCTCTTTCTATACTTGCGCCACCGTCATGAACGGACAGCGCCACGATCTCGTTTCGATGAAGCAGACCTTCCAACGGTCACGATCCAACTGCCAATGTTCAACGAGATGTTCGTCGCGGAACGGCTGATCGAGGCGGCGGCGAGCGTCGACTACCCGAGCAGCCACCTCGAGATTCAGGTGCTCGACGACTCAACCGACGCCACGTCGACGATCGCGCGCCTCAAGTGCGACGCGCTGCGCGAACAGGGGCTCGATGTCGCGTATATCCATCGAGACGACCGCAGCGGATACAAAGCCGGAGCACTCGAAGCGGGCATGAAACGCGCAAAGGGCGATTTCCTGCTGCTGTTCGATGCGGATTTCGTTCCGGCGCAGACCATCATCCGTGACCTAATCCATTTCTTCAAGGACCCGGCCGTCGGAATGGCGCAGGCGCGATGGGCTCATCTGAATCTGGATCGTTCGCTGCTCACTCGCTGTCAGGCGATGCTTCTCGACGGGCATTTCATGATCGAGCATACGGCCCGGCACCGATCAGGGCGCTTCTTCAATTTCAACGGTACGGCGGGCATGTGGCGTAAGGCCGCCATCGTCGCTGCGGGTGGCTGGCAACACGATACGATCACGGAGGACATGGACCTCAGCTATCGCGCGCAACTCGCCGGTTGGAAGTTCGTCTATGCGCCGCACGTGAGCGCACCGGCGGAGCTCCCATGCGACATGAATAGCTTCAAGGGCCAACAATACCGCTGGGCGAAAGGTTCTCTGCAAACCGCACGCAAAATGCTCGGCCCGATCCTACGCGCACCGGTGGACCGCAAAGTGAAGACGGAAGCGTTCTTCCACCTGACCAACAATGTGGCCTATGTGTTTCTGCTGATCTTGGCGGCGCTCCAACTGCCCAACATGCTGATTCGCCGCCAGATGGAACATCCCGAGCTTCTGCTGCTCGACGTGCCCCTATTTTTGGCTACGTGCGGGTCGGTCGCGGCGTTCTACGTCGTTGCGCATCGCGATCTCTACGGCGGACGCTGGCAAGCGATCAAGAGGCTCCCTGTCATGATGGCACTCGGCATCGGCCTCTCGATCAACAACGGGCGTGCAGCCATCGAAGGGCTGTTCGGCCACGACGTCGAGTTCGTTCGGACACCCAAGCGCGGTGCGGTCGATGGCAAGCCGGGTTCACTGGCCGGTAGGTACAGTGGGCGATGGCCCTGGCACAACACGATCGAGCTTGGGTTTGCCATCTACTCCGCGGTCACGTTGGTCGTCGCGATCGCCACCAGAAGCTGGGCGAGCGTGCCCTTTCTTTGCCTTTTTTGCGCGGGTTTCACGTACGTGGGCGTTGCGAGTCTGTACGAAGCGCTACGGCCCAAGCTTGGTCAACGCGGCTCGGAGCTATCGGCGCAAGCGCCATCGACACACTCCTCGCCCAGCCCGCAATCGATGTTGAGCTGACACTCGGCCAGCACCTCGCTGCTGCGCACACAAAGGTTCTGCTCCTCGACGGGAGCACAGAAGCGGATCGTGGCGTCGATGCGGGCACATTCGTCGTCGGTCTCACAGGGTGTGCGGCATTGTCCGCGGACACAGACGCGGCCGGGTTGGCACTCGTTCTCCGGGCAGAACTGTTCAGGACGGGTGTCGGGGATACATTGGAACGAGCTACAGTACTCATAGTCGGCGCAGTTGGCGTCCTCGGTGCAGCTCGTGAGACACGTGTCATCGGTGCAGGGGCGGCATGCACCGGCAACGCACTGCTGGGTCTGAGGGCAGGGCGCGTCGAGACAGGTCGACAGACACTCGCCGTCGATGCAGATGCGAGAGTCGCCGCACTCGAAGTTGAACTGACAGCGGAAGGGAGGCGGGCCGGGATCGTCTTCTAGAGGATTGAGGCAAAGACCGTTGTCCGCGCAGGCCGTCCCGAGGGGACACTCGTACTGCTCTTCGCACTCGCCTACACAGCCGAGCGTCGTGCAGACCTCCCCGACGGCACAGTCGACGTCCGCCGCACACAGGTTCCGTTGCGGCGCTGGCTGGGGGTCGCATTCGTCACCGCGGCACAAGAAGCAGCCACGATCGCTGAGTGGGCCGTCGGCGATACAGACGTAGCGGGAGTCGCGGTTACAGCCGGCAACGCCGAACAGCGCGATGATGAGAATCCCGAAGCGTTTCATGGGAGGTTCGACGCCCGGGCTACGGGCATATTCAGTGATGGGATCTGCTTGAAAATCAACGAGTTCCATCGGATAATAGGGGCGAAATGAGTGGCCACAGCAAATGGTCGACAATTAAGCGGCGCAAGGGCGCGCAGGACGCCAAGCGCTCTAAATTGTTCACCAAAGTCATCAAAGAGATCACCATCGCGGCGCGCTCCGGTGGCGGCGATCCGGAAGGCAACGCACGGCTGCGGCGCGCGATCGATTCGGCTCGCGGCGTGAACATGCCCGCGGAGAACGTGACTCGGGCCATCAAGAAGGGCACCGGTGAGCTCGAGGGTGTCCAGTACGAGGAGCTCCTCTACGAGGGGGTCGGCGCGGACGGGGCGTTGTTCCTCTGCGAGGTGGTAACCGACAATCGCAACCGAACGATCGCTGAAGTGCGCAAGCTCTTCGACAAGAACCACGGGCAGATCAGCAGTAGCGGCTCGGCGCTTTGGGCCTTCGAGCAAAAGGGCATCATCCGCGTCGACAAAGACAC
>CAZHPJ010000114.1:0-7889 GCA_964534585.1 uncultured Sandaracinaceae bacterium
CCAGGTACTCGGCCAGAAGCCGTCCCAACTCCGGGGCCAGCGCCCGCAGGTTGCTTTCAATGCCTGCGGCGTCTCGAGAGATCCGCGTCTCCACCAGGGCCTCGCGTCCGAGCACGCGAGCGACGAGCTCATCGAACAGCGCCTTGTCGTTCGCGATCCACGTGACCGGCGGTGGTGCTGAGATCACGCGCACTGGGGCGCGGCTGTCCACGCTGAGCATGGCGGCGAGCTCCCACACGTCTTCGATACCCATGTAAGGGTGAATCGTCATGCCGCCGGCGTCTCTCGCGAGTTCAACTAAGCGAGTATGCGTGTCTCCCGCGGTGCAGGCGCGGGCGACCGCGATGGGAGGGCCGGCCGGATCAGCCACCAGGTGCTCGGGCGTGGCCATCTGGAGCGTGTCGCGGCAATACGGTTCGTAGCCGTCGATTGCCGGCGTGACGGTCACGTAGACGTCGTGGTCGTCGGCTCGGAGACGGCCGCGGTGTTGGTACTCCTCGACTCCAGCGATATCCACCAGAAACGGAATCCCAGATACATCGTCGAGCTGTAGCGTCGGATGTGGCGTGTCGCCGGGACGCCAACGATGGGCTTCGAACGGACGCAGTTCGCTGACGATATTGAGGTCTGCCCCAAGCTCGCGCCCCGCGAGACGTGCTCGTCCGAGGTCGGGGACACGATGGTCGGGCGTCGCGCTCACAGGCCCCGCTTTAGCGCAGCCGTGCGGCGTTTCCAGCAGGCTCAGTTCGGCGTGGCTGGGGCGTACTCCTCGAGGAACCCGTTCACCGCGGCCCAGTAGACATCGTGGTCCGACCACTTGCCCCAGAGCGCGCGTGAGCCGTGTTGACCCATGGATGCCGGTGTGAAGAGGATCTTCTTTTTGGCCGGAGAGGCGTCGAAGATCGGCTTCACCACTTCCCGTTCATTTTTCGTGGATGTGACGAAGACGGGCTGCCTTACGCGTTTGGCGAAGGTCCGGACGTAGTGCGCACCCTCTTTCTTGAAGTACTCGCCCGGGGAAAAGGCCATGACCCCGACGATGTTTTCTGGATGCTCGGCCGCCAAGCGAAAGACCAAGGAGGCCGAATAGGAGCTGCCCCAGACGATGATGCGTTCCGCTTTGAGCTCTTTGCGCGCGTAGGCCAGCGCGGCCTCCATGTCCACGTATGCATCCAGGTAACTTCGAGCCAAACCCATCCTCGTGGCGCGGTAATGAGTTTCGTTTCGAATCCCGTTAACCACGCCGCCGGAACGCTGGTCGATCGCCATCACCCGATACCCGGCCTTGACGAGCTTGGGCGCGATCTCCCCATACTCCCCGCGGCTCCAGCCCGCCTGATGAAAGAGCAGGATCAGGGCCGCTGATTCGTTCTTGGTTGCATAGAGGTCCGCTCGACCTTGGATGCCGCCCGCCGTGGGAAAATCGATGCTTTCTAGTCCATCATCGGCGAATGAAATGCCGGCCGAACCGACGAACAGCATGACGAGCGTCGCGTGTATCCAAAACCACTTACGCATCCATTCCTCCTAGACAGGACGGGCCCAAAGTTAGCGCGGGAAAGCGCTTCAGTACACCGATACGGGTTGCGCGGCATCCACCGTGAGCGTGGTGGCCAGCGGAAGATCCCGCGAGGACGTGCCTGCGAGCACCTCGTGTTCCAGTCCTTCGAGCGCCCACGCCGAGTTGGCGACATCGTAGTACGCCAGACTAGTCACGGGCACGGAGATCTCGACCGTTCGCGTTTCGCCCGGCTCGAGCGTGACCTTGACGAAGCCCTTCAGCTCACGTTCCGCACGCTCCACCGCGGACCCCGGATACGTCATGTAGAGCTGCACGACCTCCGCGCCGGCAACCGAACCCGTGTTCGTGACGTCCACGCTGAAGAGCACGACGTCGCCAGCCTTTGCCTGCGCCTGGCTAGCGCGAAGATTGTCGACCGAGAAGGTCGTGTAGCTCAGGCCAAACCCGAAAGGGAACTCCGGCGTCGAATCGTTGCGATCGAGATAGCGATATCCGTGAAAGTAGCCGTAGGTGACTTCGAGTGACGTGTTGTCGAATGGTGGCAGCTGATCGAGGCCCGTCGGAAACGTGACCGGCAGCTTGCCCGAAGGGTTGGCATTGCCGAACAAGAGGTCCGCGATCGCGTGACCGCCCATCTGTCCTGGATACCAGACCATCAGGAGCGCCTCGATGTCCGGGATCCAGTCGCCCATGGTTATCGCGCCGCCGCCTTCGAGGACCACGATCGTGCGATCGTTGGCCTCGGCGGCATCTCGAACGAGCTTCACGCGCTCCGCCGACAAGGCAAGATCCACTCGGTCGCCGGCGCCGATGAGCCCTTCACCCTCGTCCTCCGCAGTCAGTCCCGTGACGACGATTACGGCATCCGCCGCTTCGACTATCGCGATGTCCTCGGCGCTCAGAACGTCCTTGCCAATATGGTCCACGGTGACTGCGTCGCCCACGGCTTCCTGGATGCCCTGCAGGGCCGTCACCACGAATGCGGGCCGCGTGTCGCTGCTGCCATGGTCTCCGGTATTGGCTAGGTCCGCGAGGAGGCCCACCACAGCGATGTGCTCGATTGCGCTCATGTTCAACGGCAGCGCACCGGATTCGTTCTTCAGCAGCACGGAGCCCTTTACGGCTGCTTCCCTCGCGAGTGCCAAGTGTTCCTCACTCCCAAGGACGCTCTGATCGATGTCGCTGGGCTGGTCGAGCTCGTACTGGAGCTTCTTGCGAACCATTCGGCGAACCGCATCGTCGATGACTGCCTCTGGGACGGCCCCGTCGTTCACAGCCGCGAGGAGCATGCCGCCGTAAACCGATGCAATCGGCATTTCGATATCGAGGCCGTTCAAGGCCGACCCGAGCGTCGAGTGGGTGCCGAAAATCCAGTCAGAGAGCACGAAGCCGTCGAACCCCCATTCGGTTTTCAGGATCTGCTTGAGAAGCTGTTCGTTCTCTCCGCAGAACTGTCCGTTGACGGAGTTGTAAGCGCTCATCACCGAGGCAGCACCGCCCTCGAGCACTGCGGCGCGAAAATGCGGGAGGTAGATTTCGCGCAACGTCCGCTCATCAATCGTGACGTCTACCTGGAACCGGGTGTCCTCGATGGTATTTGCCGCGTAGTGTTTTGGATTCGCAAGCACGTACTCCTGCAGGCCTTGCACGAACGCGACACCCATTCGTGATAGATGGTGGACGTCCTCACCATAGGTTTCCTGAGCCCGACCCCAGCTTGGATGACGGAGGATGTTGATCGTGGGAGCCAGTAGGAGGTTCCCGCCGCGGGACCTCAGCTCTCGGCCCATCGCCGCGCCGACCCGTTGCTCGACCTCGGGGTCCCACGTGGCGCCGCGCGCTACCCCAACGGGAAACGTCGTGGCGCCTTCGATGGTGGTGACCCCTCTCGGGCCGTCCGCCATTCGGAAAGGAGGTATGCCGAGCCGTTCGACACCGGGCACATTCCACGCTGTTTCTCCGTCGGGAAGAGAAATCGTGCCGTCGCCCGCCATCTGCGCGACTTTTTCCTCGAGCGTCATCTGTTCGATGAGCTCGTCGACACGTTTTTCGAGGTCTTCACCTCCGCTGCTGCATGCGAAGAGGAGGCTGGCTGGGGCGAGAAGCAGTGTGAGACGTCTCATGGGACCGGAGGGTACCCGATCTCATGCAACTTCCAAGACCACCTTACCCCTAGCGCGCTTCGTTTCCATGTACCGATGCGCCTCCGCAGCGTCGTCCAGCGGAAAAGACCGGTCGACCACGACTCGCAGGCTGCTTGCATCGATCTGTTGCCGAAGCCAATCGAGCTGCGTCCGGCGCGATTTCACGATCACCAGCTTGGCGCGTTGCTTGCGGACGAAAGTCCGGGCGACGTCTTTGAAGATGCGCGAGCTCGGGATGGTGTGGACGTACGTGCCACGGGGGGCGAGCAAGTGCTTGAGTTGGTCGAAGCAGTAGTTGCCGAACACATCGAACACCGCGTCAAAGCGTTCGTTCAGCCCAACGAGCTCGGTCTTCGTGTAGTCGATGACGCGATCAGCGCCCAGCTCTCTGACGAGCTCCTCGTTTCGGTGGCTGCACACCGCGGTGACCTGGGTACCTAGAATCTTTGCGATCTGCACCGCAAAAACGCCAACGCCACCCGACGCGCCGTTGATCAAGACGTCCTGGCCAGGCCTCACCTGAGCGTCGTCCCGCAACGCCTGCAATGCGGTTTGGGCAGCGAGGGGCACCGCGGCCGCCAACCGGAGCTCGATCGACGAGGGCGCCTTTGCGAGTTGCTGGCAATTTACGGCGGCGTACTCCGCATACCCACGCCCTGCGGCGTCGTTGATCATGCCATAGACGAGGTCGCCTTCCGCGAGGTCGGCGCCAAGACCAGTTGCCACGACTTCGCCGGCGATGTCGTGTCCGACGATGAGCGGGAATTTCTTGCCCGTCATCATCTGGAACTTCCCCTTGCGAACGACGATGTCTTTGGGGTTCACCCCGACGAAGTGAGTCCGGACTAGGACTCGCCCACGCGTGGGCACCGGCCGTGGGACGGTCGTTGCGTGGAGCATCTCAGGGCCACCGTATCGGTCGATGACGATGGCTCGCATCGTTTCGCGCGGATGAAGGTGCTTCCCGTATTGTGGCAGCGCACTCATTTCTTCGTGTACCGGTAGAGAGAGAGCCCTGAGAGAATCTTGGGCTGAAAGAAGGTACTCTTTTCGGGCATCACGATCTCCGGGTCCTCGAGGCCCGCGTCCGCCACCGCCATGAGGTCGTCGAGGCTGACCGGGTGCAGCGCGATTGCGATGTCGTAGTCCCCCCGGTCGACCGCCGCTTTCATCTCTCCTAGTGCCGATTCCGAGTAGTAGTCGAAGTGCTTGGGATCGACGACCATGTCGTGCGTCAGACCGAGCTTCGGATAGAGCTCCCGCTCGAGGATGGCGCAGTCCAGCCGGCCGACGACGTCGTCAGGCACGTGTTGCGCGTCCAGCTCGAAGCAGCCGTTCTTCGTGTAGATGCAGAAGCTGTGCTTCGGAGGTGTGTGGAACGACTCGACCGGCCTCAGCGGCAGGCCTGCGGCGATCTCCGCGAAGGGGTGAACCCCGTTGATTACGCGATTGTAGGCCTGAATGACCGCCTCCTCGGTGACGTAACAAAGGAAGTGAGTCTGCTCGTTGAGCAGGCTTGCATGGTAACGATGGTGCCCGTCGGCGATGTACAAGGGTTCCGTCGCGAGCGCGGCTTGAATCTCGCGACCGATCTCGGTCTCCTGCGGGACGCGCCAGACCTTGTTCTGAATGCCTTCGAGCTCACTGAAACCGCCGAACGTGCTGGTGAAGTCGTAGATCGGGTTTGCCCCCTGCTTGGCCTTCTCCAGCGCCGACGCGATCGGGGCCCTCGTAAGAACGAAAACCGGCCCGATGTGAAGACCGGTCGCGCGACGCATGGCGATGCGTCCCTTGACCTTCGCGTCGAACGTCTTCTCATGCCGGATGATCTGCTTGGCGTCGTATGGCGATACCTCTGCCGCCACGAACACACCCGTCCGCCGGCCCTCCGGCCAGCTTTGCTCGTAGACGTAGTAGGCCGGCTCGCCGTCTTCGACGAGCGACCCGTCGGCGACCATTCGATCTCTCGCGGCCGCGGGCTGCTCCCCCAAGATGATGTGGAACAACGAGCTCGGCTCTTCTGCGAGCAACTTCTCGAGCGGCGTGCCTGGTTTGATCACGTCGTAGGGTGGGGACGCGATCCTAGACACGCGAGCCGGGTCTGGGCGCAACCCGGTAAGTCCGATCGTGGCGACCATGATGAGCTCCTTAGTGGCCTGCGAATCGCATACTGCTCCTGGAAGTCAAGAGCCCCCAAGAGGCCAAAAGAGGCCAGCACAAGCCAAGAGAGGCTAGGCCAGCGTCAGCGTCCCGCGGTCACCGTCCAGCGTAACCAAGTCGCCAGTTCGAAAGCGCGAGGTAGCAGCCCCAAGGTTCACGACTGCTGGAAGGCCGTATTCACGTGCGACGACCGCGCCGTGCGACACTGCGCTTCCGACGTCGGTGGCGAGCCCCGCGATCAAACCGAAGTAGGGCGTCCATCCCACGTCGGTAATAGGCGCGATCAGTATTTCTCCGGCTTGCAATGCGGCGGCTTCTTCGAGTGTCTCGACTACGCGCGCGCGGCCTGTGACCGTACCCCGGCTCACCGGTTTGCCGATTAGCACTCCGTCTTCCGCTTCGACTGGCTCCGGCCGAATCGGCTCAGGCCGGTTGCTGAATATCTGCGGAAAGTGCAGCGGCATTTGGTAGTCGATGACCCGTCGTCTCGATGCCGCGAGGCCTGCGAGCTCTGCACGGCCTCGAAGCAGCTCACCGAGCTCTTGGTGCGACAGAAAGAAGACGGCATCTTGGTCCGGTAGCTGGCCTTCCTCCACCATGCGCGCGCCGAGCGCCCGGTAGGCGTGCTTGAACCGAGTCGTGACCCACACCAAGCCGGATTTCGTGTACTCGCGGCTACGAATCGCTGCGTGAGCGAGCGGCCGCAACTTGCGGACGAACGGGTGCTCTTTCGGCGAGCTTCCCCGCCGGGCCTCGGGTCGAGGTGGCGTCTCGTGTTGGAGCCGGGCGCGAAGTCCCGACTGCAACGATGCGATCAGAGGCATTGGATCGACCGCCCACTCTTCTTGGCGCAGCTCGAGCTCTCGGACGGCGCGATGCCCGTGGCGATCGAGATAGCGTCCAAACTCTTCGCTGGCCTCGCCGGCGTCTCTCGAGCAGAGCCAGGCGAGCGCGGTGCCCGGGTCGGCGGATGCAAAGGCCTGCTCGGCGTCCGGGATCTGCAAGAGATGCTCGATCACGCGTTCGACTCCCTCGACGATGTCGGCGCTCTCGACACCCTTTGCGCCGGCAAGCATTTCTGCGACTTCTGCGTGATGCTCCTGGGTCGGCTCCTCTCCCTTGGCGAGGATGCCGAGCAGGATCGGGCTGAGGGCGCCAGACGACGCCGAAGACAACAGATGAAGCTCGTACGCCTTCCAAACCTTCGGAAGGTTCTCGTCGATTGCGCGGTACAGTTGTCGCGCGGTTCCGCGCCGCGGCAGATCGAGGCTCTCTCGGAGTGAGTCGAGCTCCTTTCGATGCTTTGCGGCAGCGACGAGGAGGCCAAAGTAGCGCGCGCCATTGATTATGCGTGTGAGCCGTGAGGCAGGTTCCGGGTTGGCGATCTCCTCGAGGTCGCGACCGCACAGCGCAAGGCACATCTGGGTCTTGGTCGACCCTGCGACGTCGGCTGCCAGCTCGGCCAGCGTCGTGAGATTGAGGAATAGATGACCGTAGAACATGCCGACGTATCGAACACCTTCGCCTGGAGGAACGTTTGCTCCGATTCGCCGGTAGGTGCGCTGCATCCCGATGTCGATGCCACGGCCCGTGATCGAATAAGTCAACGGAGTGACCGCGCCTGGCATCATCTCTCCGATGTTGCACCAGGTGTAGACGTCGTGAGGGTTCGGGTCGGTATCGAGCTCGTTCGGATCAGCGGGAAGGTGTGTGATTGGACGCGCCTGCAGCCATCGAAGATTGCCGTTCTGGTCGATCGCCCACTCCATGTCGAGGGGTGCCCCGTATTGCTCTTCTGCGCGCAGGGCACCGTCCAGCAGCAGTGTGAGGTCGGTGTCGCTCAAGACCGGGTCGTCGCCGTTTACCTCGCTCTCGAACACCGAGCCATCTCTCGCCACGACCCAATGGTCCGGCGTTACATGTCCACCGACGAGCGCCTCCCCCAGGCCTGCGACCGCGTCGACGACGACTTGATCGCGCCGCGCGCTGACCGGGTTCACGGTGAACAGCACACCTGCCGCGCGCGCATCGACCATTTGCTGCACGACGATGCTCATTTGGAC
>CAZHPJ010000115.1:0-934 GCA_964534585.1 uncultured Sandaracinaceae bacterium
ACACTGGCGTTGGCGTCTGCAAGGAGCAAGTGGAGAGCATCTTCCGGCCTTTCTCACAGGCGGACGCGTCCACGACTCGTGAGTACGGCGGCACGGGTCTCGGGCTTCCGATCTGTCGACAGTTCGTCGAGCTGATGGGAGGTCACCTGCAGCTCGAGAGCGCGGTCGGAAAGGGAAGCACGTTCTTCTTCGACGCGCGTTTCGAGCTTGAAGAGAGGCTCAGCGAGGAGCTAAAAGCCGTGACCGAAGCGCTTGCGGAGATGAAGGTCCTGGTGCTCGAGAGCAACAACCGCGCGCGAGAAACGCTCTGCGCACAGCTAGAATCTTGGGGGATGGAAGCCTGGGCGACGTCGAGCTTTGACGGCGCGCTCAGAACCTTTCGCGCCTTGCCACGTCCGAACGTGGCGCTGATCGACCTGCGCAGCCTCGGCAAGAGCTGGCGAAGCCGGGTTTCCGAGCTCAACAGCGTCGCCACGAAATACGGCAGCTCGGTCGTCGCAATCTGCTCTCACCGGCACGAAATCAGCGAGCTACTCGAAGCCGGAATCCGCGTCCACGTGGAAAAGCCGATTCGGCGAGCCAAGATTATCGCCGCCCTCCTCGATACGCTCAACCGAGCAAGCCCTCCGCAACGCTCGAGGGACGAGGTCGACCGCCCTTCTCTGCCCGCCCCTCCGCCGCAGAGCTTGGTGTCTAACGGCATGAAGATTCTCGTCGCTGAAGACAATGCGATCAATCTGAAGGTCGTTCACGCACACCTTCGAGCACTCGGGTACGAGGTCGACGCCGTGAACGACGGCGTAGCTGCGCTCGAGGCTCTAAAGGAAGGACATCGATACGCCGCAGTCATCATGGACGGACAGATGCCGAACATGGATGGCTACCAGACCGCTCGAGCACAGAGGGCGAAAGAGAGGGAGTCCGGTCAGAGGCG
>CAZHPJ010000115.1:944-7848 GCA_964534585.1 uncultured Sandaracinaceae bacterium
CCGATCATTGCGCTCACCGCACACGCGATGACCGGCGATCGAAGAACTGCATTTGCGGCTGGGATGGACGACTACCTGTCAAAGCCCTTCACGCAGAAGCAGTTGCAGAAGGCGCTCACGCGATGGGCCGCCCGGCCGTCCGCAAGCGCCTCAGAGTTTCCTCCCGACGCGCTCGACACGATGATCACGTCTCAGCTCCTGGAGCTCGAGGAAGAAGAGCCCGGTTTCATCTGCGACGTCATCGACAGCTTCTTCTGCACCGCCGAAGAGAGTCTCGCTCGCATGAAGGCCGCCATCGAAAACGGAGACATCGCAGCGCTGCATGCGGCGGCCCACATGGTTCGGGGCAGCAGTCAGCAGCTTGGGGCACGCCGACTCGGAGCGACCTGCGTCAAGCTCGAAGAGCTCTGCACGGTAGAGGATGCCGGCACGATCGTGGACGACTTGGAACGCGACCTAGAAAGCGCGCGGGAAGCGCTCACAGGCCTCGCCGACCGTGCGCTCGACGCGGCCTCCTAGCGGCGCTCAGTTGCCTTGCACTCCGGCAAGGCGTGAGGCGTCGACAATCCAGCTATCGCGAATCGTTCGCTCCGGAACACCCTCGGCATGCTCGACCAGCCATTCGACGTCCGACGCGTCGAAGCGCGCAATCTGATGGAAGTGGTAGATGCCCAACCGGTTCAGCGTACGTTCGAGGCTGGGGTCGACGCCCTCGAGCCGCTGCAGGTCGTCGCGCGGCCCAAACGGCTGCACCATGACCCAAGCAGGCGGCCGCGATTCGCCGCTCGTCTTCATCTCGAGCTCCGCCTCGCGGATTCGACCCTTGAGACCCTCGATGTCGTCCAGCATGCGCTCGTGAATCCCGTGCAGCACCTCGAGCTCGGTCAACAGCCGCTCGCCTCGGGTCTCCGCTCGTCGCAGTGCGGCCTGCGCTTCGTCACGTTCTTGAACGGCGATACGAAGCTCACGCCTCAGATCTTCGGCGGACTCGCGCGAAGTCGGCCTGGCCTCGCGGGCGATGGCGGAGAGTTGCGTCTCCGCCTCTCGCATCGTTCGGTTGCGGGCGTCCAGCGTCGCGGTGAGCTGTCGCTTTGCGCGCTGGAGCGCTTCGACCTTCTCGCTCGAAGCGCTGAGCTCTTTGTGGAGTGCTTGGATCCGCTCGTTCTGGGTGATGATGTCAGCGCGGGCTTCCTCGAGCTCGTACTCGAGGGTTTTGGCGCGCACCGGTGCGACTAGCCGTCCCCAAAAAACCTGCCCGAGCCACAACAACCCCGCGCCGAACGCCGCTGCGATCAGCATGGCGCCGATCATCTGGAGCACCAGATACGTCACGTTTCACCTCCCCCATGACCTTCGTCGCCAGGAACGAGCATCCTCGCACGCACGACGCGCACCCCCCGGACCATGCTCACGATTCGCTCCGCGCGCTGCGCCTCCGACACGGACGTCACGTAGCCACGGAGCTCGACGTCTCGCCCGTCAACGACAGGGACGACCTCCGAAAAGCCAGTGCGTTCGAGAACGGCAATGACGCGCGTGGCGACGTCCCACTCGACTTGATGGCGAGTGGGGCTGAGACAGGAAACCCAAACGACATAGCCGAGGAAGCCTGCCGAAACCGTTCCAAAGACTGCCTTCTTCCACATTGTGCGGTTTGCCTGCGAGTTGCATTGAACTCGATTTGCGGGAAAAAATCTACGTTCTGACACGGGGTCGGACACTGGGCGGGCGAGGCAGCACACAAATCGGCTGGGTCCATCGCCCAATCGGGTGCTCTAAGGGCAGCTCATGACGCGAAGATGTGCCGCTCGACGATCCGGAAGAGGCGCTCCTGACGATCGTCCGCCCATGTGTAGAGCGCAACCGAGGGCGCGGTGAACGTGACGCCACGCAGATCGACTGCCTGCGCCCATCGAAGTGCCTGCTGGCGTTCAGCGGCAGCGGCCCGGCGTTGGATGCGCGCCAAGGTCATGTGCGGAAGCGGCGGTCGGCTGTCCTCCGGAGCGCCGACGGCACTCAGAAGGGGCCCTCTGGCGGCTGCGATCATCTCGCTGAGAGGCTCTCTCCCGGTATCGATCATGGCGGAGAGCGCGGAAGGCTTTCGAGGATGGCCGAGCGGTTCGACGCCGCCAAACGACCCCGACACGCAGCGAAACGAAGGAAAGTCACCGACCAGATCCCAGGCCCTGCGGGCATCCGACTCCTCCACCGAACCCAGAAAGCCGAGTGTGACGTGGAGATCCGAAGTAGCGAAGGCGCGCACCCGCGGCGGCGGGCCCGGATGCAGCCGCAACCCCTCCACTTGCATCGGAAACGCGATGAACCAATTAGGGGCCACCCCGCGAGTCTAGGCCCAACCCAGACCCCCGGCGAGAGCTCATGCCCATCACCGAAGCGTTCAGCGAATCCCTCCAGGCTTACCCAATCTACACCTGGACCGTGCTCGGCATCGTAGTCCTTGGCGTCGTCAGCCTCCCCCTCTTGTCGTTCATCACCGCGCCCTATGGCCGCCACCTGCGCCCCGGCTGGGGCCCGACGCTCAACGCCACCGCCTTGTGGGTAGTCATGGAGGCCCCCTCGCCAATTGCGTTCGCGGTCGTCTACTTCATGTCGGACAACGCCTTCGAGCCCGTCCCGCTCGTGCTTCTCGGAATGTACATGTTTCACTACGTGTACCGGTCGTTCATCTACCCGTTTCGAATGCGCGGCGGACACAAGAAAAAGCCGCTCCTCACTGGCGTGCTGGCCTTTGCTTTCAATAGCGCCAACGGCTACACCAATGCGTTTGCGATTACGGAGCTCGCCCCGCATCTGCTAAGCACCGATTGGCTCGGCGACCCGCGGTTCATCATCGGCGTCTGCGTCTTTGCGGCCGGCTACGTCATCAACCAGCAATCGGACTCCATCCTTCGGAGGCTCCGAAAGCCCGGTGAGAGCGGCTATAAGATCCCCCACGGCGGCTTGTTTCGGTGGGTCTCGAGCCCCAACTACTTCGGCGAGATCGTCGAATGGATCGGCTTCGGGTTGGCCGCCTGGACGGTGCCCGCGTGGGTCTTCGCCTGGTTCACGGCCACGAATCTCATTCCGCGAGCGTTTTCCAACCACCGCTGGTACCAGGAGCACTTCAGCGAGTACCCGAAAAAGCGGCGCGCAATCCTCCCATTCCTTCTCTAGTCCGTAGACTTGCGTCCCTGCCCCGATTGACGCGACAATGGGCGACCAGGGGCGCAGGTCGTCGGGGAGGGATGCACGGTGGCCGACAAAGACTCGAGCTCGCGTAAAGAACCTTCTGATCTGTTTCAGGTCGAGAACGCCACACCGTCGATCGCGCCGGTCGATAGGATCGTGCTGCCGCCAGAGGAAGCGCTCAAGCGACGCATACGCCGCCTCATCGCCGCAGCTATCGCGGCGCTGCTTTTCTTCTTCATGGTGCACATGATCCTCGGATGGATCTATG
The DNA here is from genome assembly GCA_964534585.1 of uncultured Sandaracinaceae bacterium. Classification (GTDB taxonomy): domain Bacteria; phylum Myxococcota_A; class Polyangia; order Polyangiales; family Houyiibacteriaceae; genus SG8-38. The sequence continues at coordinate 4,402 of CAZHPJ010000115.1, forward strand.
CCGCGCGTGTAGCATCGGCCCTCGACGACGTCATCAACGACAGCAGCCCAGACACCATCGACTATACGCTGGGCCTTCTTCGCGACGATCCGAACCACTCCATCCGGATGCGCCTGCTCGCTACGGCCGCGCTCGGAGGAGACCACGCGAAGCTGCTGGAGGCCGAGACCCTTCTTGCGGAGTCGCCGCAGCAAAACGACCCGGACCAGCGCATCGCTAGAGTCTATGCCTTCCTCGCTGAAGGAGACGCGCGCGCCGCCCATGCGGAGGCGGAGAGGCCCGCAAAATATTCAGAGCAAGCCGATGCCTTCCTTCATGGCCGAGCGCTGACCGCCATGGCGCGAGGCCAGTGGGCACAAGCACTTTCCGACGCGCAGAAGGCGGTCGCATCACGGCCCGGTGCACCGGAGCCAGCGGCGTTACTCGCCCGCATTACGGCCAAGACCAAGAGTCCGGAAGCTGCGCTCGCTGTGCTCGAAAAGGTCAGCAAAGAAACGGCCGCGACGAAGATCGCTCGCGCACGCATCGTCGGCCTTCTGCAAGGCAACGCGGACGAAGCGCTGGCGCTCGCTGCGGAGGTGCGTGAATCCGACAACGCGTCGGTCGTACACAAGGCGTGGACCGAGTTGATCACAGGCGTGCTCGCCTACCGGCGAGGTGCGATCGGGGCCGCGTACGAACACGCGCGCGCTGCCGCAAAACCCGAGCTACGTGTCGACGAGCCATTGCTCGTGGGGACCGCGCAACTCTTTCTGGCGCTGGGGCGAACGAGTGAAGCGAAGCGGTTGCTCAAGCGCTTGTCGGGCGGCCCGTCCGCCGATTTGTTTACCCGCGCGCACGTGATCGCGTGGTGGTACGCGCAGACGGGCGACATGCGAGCGGGGCTCGCCACGCTGAGCGGGGCCGGTTTTGGACCGGAAAAAGCCACAGAACCCGCATTTCGCGCCCTCGTGATCGCTGAATTGCTGAGGAGCTCCAAGCGGGCAGGCGAGCGCGATCGGGCGATGTCGCTCTACCAAAAGGCGGCGACTGACGCGCATTGGGGCGTCGCAGCTTCGAACGCACTTGCCAACGCACTTCTCGAAGACGGCCGCACCGAGGACGCGATCGCGGTGCTTCAGGCAGGGCTCACCACGACACCGAATCATCTCACACTAGTGGACGCGGCAGCCCGGGCATATATCGATGCTGGGCGCCTCTCGGAGGCGGAGAAGGTGACGTCGGCCGCCCTCGCCACGTTCGAGAACGAAGGCTGGGCGCACGGAAGTCACGCGCGCGTGCTGTTGGCCATGGGTGAGCCAGCAAAGGCCGTGAGTGAGCTCGGGCGCGCGGTAGAGCTCAGCCCAGGCGATGCGAGCTTGTACGCGCTCCGAGGCGATGCGACACGCGAAGCCGGGTCGAGCAAGGACGCCAAGGCCAGCTACGAGAAGGCGCTCCAATTGGATCCTGGTCAGCCGCGAGCCCTGTCGGGATTCGTGGCGTTGTTGATCGACATTGGCGACTTCGCCCGCGCTGCCGAGATCATCGAACAGATGGACAAGGCCAAGGTCCGGGACCTGCGCGCGGACGAACAGCGCGTGCGCTTTCTAGTACGCACGGGCGCGGGGCAAAGCGGAGTCAACACGATGCGAACTGCGGTTGGGCGGCACCGGAACAACGTGCCGCTTCGACTCGCGGGTGCGCGAATCTACTTACAGGCGGAAGAGTACACGCGCGCGGGGACTTACTTTCAGCAGGCCAAACGCAATGGAGCGGACGCCCGGCTGGCTGACACCGCCCTGGCGCTGTCGCAGATCTATGGCCGCCGGAAGCTGGGCGCGGAGAAGTCGCTCGAACGCGCGGCCGCAGCGGTGGACGCGGAAGGCAACGCTTTGAGCGCGGGGCCGCAGGTCCGGGTGTGGGAGCTGATCGTCAAAGCGCACCTCGCGCTCGCCGACGAGAAACGAGGCTTGGCGGTGCGCTATGGAAAGCAAGCGATGGCGCTCATGCCTGACGACGCCGACGTGCACCTGCTGCGTGCCGATATCGAAGAAGACCGCGAACGTTCACCTGAAAAGCCGCTACGGCAGGCCGCTACCGCGCCCGTCCCGATGCCAGTCGCAGTCGGCCGCCTCGCCACCCTGCTCGGTCCCACTGAGGAAGGTTGCGAAATGGCGTCGCGCTACTTGAAAGCGAACCGCTCCGGCAGGCTGGCGAATCGTGTCCGCGACGTGAGCCGCCAGTGCAAGTGACCGCAGCGCATTAGTCCGAGTCGGCGAGCAGGCCCGAGATCCGCTCGACCGCATCGATGTACTCGCTGACCATCTCCTCGATCACCTGACGGGCAGGCTTGCGCGTGTTCATCTGGCCGACCACCTGCCCGACCGGCGTGCCGAGTAGCGCATCCGAGCCCTCCGCACCCGTCTGTGCGAAACGTGTGATGCGTTGTGTAGCCTCGGCTGTGGCCATGAATTGCAGCGGCATCGGCAGGTAGCCCGGGCAGTCCGGATCTTCGTCCCAAGCGCGTGTGTAGGCCGTCTTGAGCTGACGGGCGGGCTTGCCGCTGATACAACGCGAGCGCACCGTTTCGGTCGAGTCGGCCTCCAGCAGCTTGTCTATGAGCGATGGAATCGAGTCGGATTCTTCTGTAGCCAGCCAGATCGAGCCGGTCCAAACGCCAGCGGCGCCCATGGCCATGGCAGCCGCCATCTGACGCCCCGAGCCGATCCCGCCCGCACCGAGCACCGGCGTCGGCGCCACCGCGTCGACGACCTGCGGCAAGAGAACCATCGAACCGATTTCACCGGTGTGGCCGCCCGCCTCGTACCCCGACGCGATGACGATATCGACGCCGGCAGTCTTCTGCTTGACCGCTTGCCTCACGGTGCCGCAGAGCGCCGCAACCGTTACGCCCTTGTCGTGCGCCTGTCTGATGATGTCTTCCGGAGGCGGGCCGAGGGCATTTGCGATGAGCGCTATGGGGTGGTTCATCGCCACCTCGAAGTGCGCGCGGCCGCCGGATGCCGACCAGCCGAGCAGGCCTTCGATCTCTTCGACGTCATCGGGAAGCGGGGGCACACCGTTGCGATCGAGCAGGTCGTTGATCCACTTGCGGTGCGCAGGCGTGATCATCTGGTCGAGCTGTTCCTTGGTGATGTCGCCCTGGTCCTTGCCGATGTACTTGGCAGGGATGACGGTGTCGACGCCGTACGGCTTGCCGTCGACGTGCTCGTCGATCCACTTGAGCTCGAGCTCGAGCTGCTCTGGACTGTACGCCACCGCTCCGAGCACGCCGAGCCCGCCGGCCCGGCTTACCGCGGCCACGACATCGCGACAGTGGCTGAACGCGAAGATGGGAAACTCGATCCCCAGCTGCTGACAAATCTCAGTCTTCATAGAACGTGTTCTAGAGCGATTCGAGAGTGGGGTCGACCAGATCGTCCCAGGCGCCGGTGCCGTCGACCATCG
>CAZHPJ010000116.1:0-7792 GCA_964534585.1 uncultured Sandaracinaceae bacterium
GGAAGGTGGTTACCCTGACCGCCGCCACCATAGTAAAAAATCGTTTCGCCGCCGTGCTCATCACGAACCGCGGCAAGGCGGGTGGCGACCTCACGAATCGCAGTGTCCCAGTCGATCTCTTCGAAGGTCCCGTCCGTTTTGCGCCGAAGCGGTGACGTGATCCGATCGGGTCCGTTCTGATAGTAGTCGAGCCGGTGGGGCTTTTCGCAGGCGTAGCCCTTTGATGCGGGGTGCGCCTTGTCGCCGCGGATGCGCGTGAAGTGTCTGTTGCCCTCCCCGCCCAACTGAACTTCGAGACCGCAGTTGCACTCACACAGGATGCAGGCGGTTTTCTCCCAGGAACCGGACATAGGCAGACCTCACTCTTCGTGGATGATGGCCGGACGATCCTAGTCCCGCGCGGTCGGCACCGTAACCCCGGGCACACCTGCGATTCGTCAGGCCACGCTGCGAGCGATCAGGCGGAGAGCTGGACGCCGAATTCACTGCAGTATTTGGAGCCTCAGCCCCCGACAGGCGGGGCTTCTGCTATGAGAGCCTCGATGACCGAGCTCCCGCCACAGGTGCTGTTCTACGATGGCGTGTGCGCAATGTGTAACGGCATCGTCAAGTGCATGCTGCGCATCGACAAAGGCCGCGTCTTTCGCTTTGCTCCGTTGCAAGGTGAGACAGCCGAGCTCGCGCGGAAGCTCCATCCCGACTTCCCCTCCGAGATCGAAACCCTGGTCTACCTGAGACGGGGCGAGGTGTTCCTGCGATCACGGGGGGCGGCCCTCGCCATGCAAGAGATGCCGTATCCAGCCAAAGCGCTCTCGTGGTTTCGGTTCCTGCCGGCATGGCTCACGGATTTCTTCTACGGAATCGTCGCACGCAGCCGATACCGTGTCTTCGGCAAGTACGACCACTGCCCACTCCCCCCAGTGGAGGACCGAGCACGATTTCTCCCCTAGGTTGCGCCGCGCAACTCGATGTAAGCAAATGTCTCACACGTTTGGGCGGAGCCATCTGGATTGCTAGGTTGAACACGGCATGGGGGCTACTCGTACTTGGCTCGTTGCGCTACTCGCGCTGACGTTGGGCTGTGAAGGCGTCATCGGTACCGGCGACGGTGCCGGGCTCGAGCGCACGTCGGATGCCGGCACGGACGCTGACACTGGCACTGACGCTAGCACCGACGCTGGCACCGACGCTGGCGCTGATGCCGGACCGTGCGCAAATGGACCACTGACCATCCCGATCCCCAACTGCAGCCCCGAGCCTCTACCGAGCACCGGTGACGCGCACGCAGACTGCGTCGCGCGCATCAATCAGTTTCGCTCGGAGTGTCAGTGCCTTGCTCCGCTCACGCGATGGGTCGACGGCGAGGGCTGCGCGGACAGCAACGCAGAATACGACAGCGTCAACGGAGTGCACACGGCCTTCTACGACCTGCCTTGTGGCAGTGGCGGTCGAGCGCAGAACGAATGCCCGGGTTGGGCATCGAGCGACCAGGTGATCACCGGCTGCCTCCAGACGATGTGGGACGAAGGACCCGAGGACGGCAACCCCGACACGGTCAACGGCCACTATGAGAGCATGGCCTCGATGTCTTACACGCAGGTTGCCTGCGGTTTCTTTACGACGCTCTCGGGGGATGTCTGGGGCGTCCAGAACTTCGACTGAGGGGCGCCTATTCGCTCGGAGGCGACCAAGCGGTCGCGGCCAGGTCACCCTCCTCGAGGCCGAGCCAAATTCGCAGTTGCTTCAACATGAACTCGGCGCCCTCGCGAGAGGAAAGATCAACTCGGTAAGTGTTGATGTAACGGACGCTTTCCTGGAGCCACATATCCCAGGCTTCTTTCGAGACCTTCTCGAAGACGAGCTGGCCCATCTCGTTTGGAAAGGGCGGCTTTGCGAGGCCGGGCAGCTCTCGGTCGAGCTTGATGCAGTGGACCAGGCGGTTCGGATCGGCTTCAGGCATATCGTGCGCAGAACCTAGCACCGGGGCGGGGCGTGGCTACCCCAGAATACGGAAGAAAGAGCGCAGCATTTGATAGGTGAGGCCCCAGACGACGCGGCCACCAACGTCGTACGCGGGAAAGTCGATCTGCGTGCCGTGCCATTGATAGGGACGGACGGTATCGACCTCGCCTCGGTAGAGCGGCAGCAGGGGGGTCCAGAGGGCTTCGGCAACCTCGCTCTCGTCGACTTGGATCGGCGCTTGTCGATGGACTTCGAAGACAAACGGGCGGATCACGGTTTCTTGTGGCTTGCCGCGCGCGATCGCTTGCAGATCGTCGAGCTGGCCGATGTGCTCGGCCTCGCGGGCCAAGTCTAGGCCGACTTCCTCGTGCGTCTCGCGCATCGCCGTGTGCAGGAGCGTAGCGTCGTCCGCATCTTGCCGTCCGCCAGGAAACGCCATGTGTCCCGACCAGGGATCGCGCGGATGCTCGGCCCGCCGAATGAAAAACACCTCCGGCCCTGACGCTCCGTCGCGCAGCAGCACGGCCACCGCCGCCCACTTCTCATGCTCCGCAAGCTCCCGAGGCGCCCGCCTTTCGAGCACACTCCGAACATCCGGCAGTCTGAGAATCGTCATCCGCCTAGTCGATGATTTCGTAACGGAAGTCTTCTATGACTGGGTTGGCTAGGAGCTTTTCGCACATGGTTTGGATGTGGGACTCGGCGGAGGCTCTATCGTCACCGTCCAGCTCGAGCTCGATGAGCTTGCCGACGCGGGCGGACTTCACTTCTTCGAAACCGAGGGAGCTGAGCGACCGGCAGACTGCATTGCCCTGCGGGTCCAGAACTTCGCGCTTCAGTGTGACGAAGATGTTCGCTTTCATGACGCCTCCAACCCTAGATTCTTTGCTATGCGCGGTAGTGGGTCCGTCGTGTCTGGCGTGAATGCCGTGCCGCGGATCTGGTCGCACGCTTGGATGTATCGGCGGGACGCCTCGACGCGCACGTCGTCGGGAATCGTCGGCACAGGACCGTCACCCTTGTACCCATTGCTGGCGAGCCAGCGCCGAACGTACTCTTTGTCGAAGCTCTCCGGATCCTCACCCGCCTCGAATCGCTCTTGATAGCTATTGGTGTACCAGAAGCGTGACGAATCGGGGGTGTGGATCTCGTCGATGACGACGATCGTTCCGTCCGGCGTCTTGCCAAATTCGTATTTCGTGTCGACGAGGATCAACCCGCGCTCTGCGCAGACCTTCTGCCCGTACGCGAACAACGCCGTCGCGTAGGCGGCCGCCTCGTCGAAGTCCTCCGCGCTGATGCGGCCCATCGCCAAGATCTCGTCGCGCGACATGGACACGTCATGATCACCTTTTTCGGCCTTGGTGCTCGGCGTCAGGATCGGATCCGGCAGCTTCTGATGCTTCCGGAGTCCGTCCGGGAGCTCGTGCCCGCAGAAGACGCGCGTACCCTTTTCGTAGTGGGTCCAGATGCTGGTGGAGGTGACGCCCGTGATGTACGAGCGAACGACCATTTCGACCGGCAGCGGAACACACTCGATACCGACCATGACGCTCGGGTCCGGCACGTCGATGACGTGATTGGGGACGATGCTCTTGGTTGCCTCGAACCACCACGCGGCAAGGCCGTTGAGCACCTGTCCCTTGTAAGGAAGCGTGCCGAGGACGCGGTCGAAAGCGCTGATGCGGTCTGTGACGACGATATAGCGCTTACCGTCTGTCGTGTAGCAGTCGCGGACCTTGCCCTCGTACTTGTGTCCGAGTGACTCGAAATTCGTTCCGTCGAGGGTCTTCGAGAGCCCTTCTTGGAGCGCCTCCGGCGAGACGGTCATGTCATCCTCCTTCCAGCACGCGATCGATGATCGTATCTACGTGGGCAAGCGCGTTGTTCAAATCGAACTCATGGTCGATTTCGTCCGCAGAGAGGCGCTTCCGAATCTCCGCGTCTTCTTGAAGGAGCGCGCGGAACTCGCCCTGCCCTTCGAGCGCTTTCATTGCGTTGCGCTGTACGAGCACGTACGCGTCCTGCCGGCCGAGACCTTGGCCGATCAACGCGAGCAGAATTCCCTCGCTCGCCCATAGCCCGCCAGTCTGGTCGAGATTCTGCCGGAGCCGGTCGGGGTAAACCACCAAATCGGCGACCACTCGGCGGACGCGGTCCAACATGAAGGCGAGCGTCGTGGTCGCATCGGGCAGCATCATGCGTTCCACCGAAGAATGGCTGATGTCCCGCTCGTGCCAGAGCGCCACGTTCTCGAGGCTAGGAACGACTGCTGCCCGGACGACGCGGCCAAGACCGCAAAGGTTCTCGGTCAGCACGGGGTTTCGCTTGTGCGGCATTGCGCTCGAGCCCTTCTGACCCTTCTTGAAGTGCTCTTCGGCTTCACCGACCTCCGTGCGTTGCCAATGACGAACGTTGGTGGAGAATCGCTCGATACCGGCAGCGACGACGCCAAGCGCTGAGACGTACGCAGCGTGTCGGTCACGGGCAACGACTTGAGTGGACGCGGTCTCCGGTAGCAAACCGAGTGAGCCCAGCGCCTCGGCCTCGATGGCGGGGGTGAGGTGCGCGTAGGTTCCGACCGCACCGGCGATCTTACCCACGGCAATTTCTTCGCGGGCCACCAAGAGACGCTTCCGTCCGCGGGCAAGCTCTGCGTAGTGCCCCGCCAAGATCAATCCGAAGGTGACCGGTTCGGCGTGAATGCCGTGCGAACGGCCGATCCCAGGCGTGCGACGATGCTCCTCGACGCGTCCACGGAGCGCTTCGAGTACCGCGTCCAATCGGACCAGCAGCTTGTCGGTCGCTTCAACCAACAGCAGGGCCAAGGCCGAGTCGAGCACGTCGGAGGAGGTCATGCCGCGGTGCAGCCACCGAGCGGGCTCCCCCGCAATCTTTTCGACATGCGTAAGAAACGCGATCACATCGTGGCGCGTCACCTTCTCGATTTCGTCGATCGCCTCAGGGTCGAGCTGCTCGCGAAACCGGCTTACCTGGTCGGCCGTCCCCGCCGGAACGAGGCCAGCGCTTTCCATGGCGCGGCAGGCGGCGATCTCGACGTCGAACCATGCCTCGTACTTGCGTTTCTGGGACCAGAGGGCTTGGAATTCGGCTGGGCTGTAGCGTGGAATCATTGTGGCGCGGCGAAGCTAGCAGACCGGCCGCCCCTATGCGACCACCCGGAAGTTCCAGGCTTTGCGGACTTCTACGCGGGGGGTCGCGTAGTTGTCGACGTAGGCCCGGTGGGCGGGGTCGACCATGTACTTCTGCATGTCATCCATGGAGTCGAACACGACGATGATACTGATATCCCAGCTCGCCTCGGAGGCTTCGTCGGCGGGCACGCCTACGGTGACGGCGCGCACGTCCTGCAGCGCTCCGAGGTCCACGCGTGTTCGCTCCGCGATCTCGGTGCGAGCCGCATCGTTACAGTATTCGTCCTTCAGCTTGTACAACACGATTCGTTCGATCATCGCCCTACCCTATTCCCGCTAGCCTACACGCGATGCCCGCCAAGTGCGGCACCGCGGCTCCAAACATCGCCGCCTCCGTAGAACTGGCGTTGCCATCCAGGCTGCGCTTGTACACGCCCTGTGCGATCGCGGCGAGTCGAAAAAGTGAAAACGCCTTGTAGTAATTGAGGTCAGGCACCTGGTCGCGACCGATCAGCGCACAGTATCGCGCGACGAAGGCGTCCTCGGTCGGGATGCCGCTGGTCTCGAAGTCGACGCCCGCCAGCCCACCAATCTTTGGCAGCGTCACGTCGTACAGCATGCAGGCGTACGCCAAGTCCGAAAGCGGGTGACCGAGCGTCGAAAGCTCCCAGTCGATGACCGCGAGGGCTCGAGGTTCGGTCGGATGAAAGATCAAGTTATCCAGCCGATAGTCGCCGTGCACGAGCGTGGTCGCCTCGTCATCGGGAATATTGGCGGGCATCCAGTCGATTAGAGCCTTCATCTGCTCCACGTCCGCGGTCTGAGAGGCGAGGTACTGCGTGGTCCACCGTTTCACTTGCCGAGCAACGTAGGCGTCGGGGCGCCCGTAGTCCGATAGGCCCGTCGCCGCGAGATCGACACTGTGAATCGCAGCCAATACCCGGGAGAGCTCGTCGTAGATCGGGCCTCGCTCGCTCGCCTGGAGCTCGGGGAGCTGCACGTTCCAGAAGATGCGCCCCTGAACGTACTCCATCACGAAGAAGGAGGTGCCGATGACCGAGTCGTCTTCGCACAACGCATACATGGTCGCGGTGGGCACGGCGGTATCGCCAAGCGCGCGCATCACGCGGTACTCACGGTCGACCGCATGCGCCGACGGTAAGAGCTTGCCCGGGGGCTTTTTGCGCAAGGCGTACTGACGCTCGCGATCGGCGAGCCAGTAGGTTGGATTGGATTGCCCTCCCTTGAACTGACGAACCTGAAGCGCACCCGTGTACCCATCGACGTGCTCCGCCATCCAGTGGTCGAGTCGCGCTTCATCGAGGCGATGCGCATCTCGAACGGGTCCAGCATTTTTCGGGGGCACCGGCTGCATACGTCCTCGCTTTCGGAACGTGCGGAGCCTATCATGCCGAGCCCAATCCGGAGGCTATCGATGGACTTCAGTACACCGCCCGAGCTCCAAGACCTTCTGAGCAGAGCCAGTGACTTCATGGAAGCCGAGGTCTACCCGCTCGAAGCCACTGCTCGTCAGTCGTTCGAGGAGGTCCTGCCCGCTGCCAACGAGGCACGCGAGCGATGCAAGGCTACCGGCCTTTGGGCTCCACAGATGCCCATCGACTACGGCGGCATGGGCCTCGATTTCCTCCCGCATGCGCACATGAGCGAAATACTCGGCCGGAGCCCCCTCGGGCACTACATCTTCGGATGCCAGGCCCCGGACGCTGGCAACATGGAGATCCTGCACAAGTTCGGGACTAGCGAACAGCAGCAAAAGTGGCTTCGGCCGCTCGCCGCTGGGGAAATTCGGAGCTGCTTTTCGATGACCGAACCGGATCGCGCCGGCTCCAACCCGACGTGGATGGACACCAGCGCGGTTCGCGATGGTGATGATTTCGTCATCAACGGACGCAAGTGGTTCACCACCGGAGGGCACCTAGCCGATTTCGCCATCGTCATGGCGGTCACCAATCCGGACGCCCCGCCCCACATGCGCGCGAGCCAGATCATCGTCCCGACCGACAACCCCGGCTTTCACCACATCCGGCGCCTCTCGATCATGGGCGAGCTCGGCTACGGTTGGCAGAGCCACTCGGAGGTGGCGTACGAAGACTGCCGCGTTCCCACGGAGAACCTGCTCGGACAAGAGGGTTTCGGGTTTTCGATCGCCCAGGAGCGCCTCGGCCCAGGCCGAATTCATCACTGCATGCGATGGCTAGGGATTTGCGACCGGGCCTTCGATTTGATGTGTGAGCGCGCGGCGCTGCGAATGGTGGCGCCGAACCGCCCACTTGGGACCCAGCAGGTCATTCAGCATTGGATCGCCGAAAGCCGCACTGAGATCGACTCCGCCCGGTTGATGGTCTACCACGCCGCCTGGAAGATCGATCGGGAAGGCGCCCGGGCTGCCCGAAATGAAATCTCGGCGATTAAGTTCATGGTGGCGGGGATTCTACAGCGAGTCCTCGACCGAGCGATCCAGGTACACGGCGGCCTCGGCATGACCGACGACACCCCTCTGGCCTGGTTCTTCCGCCACGAACGGGCAGCGCGGATCTACGACGGCCCAGACGAGGTTCACAAGTCCGCCCTCGCTCGCACGATTCTGAAGAAGTACGGCATTGAGCTAGGGTCTCAAGGGAGCTAGGTTGCATCGTGTGAGGTGGGCCAAGTAC